>CAIWXH010000737.1 GCA_903916565.1 uncultured Oscillochloris sp.
ATCCTTGTCCACAAGGATGGCCTCACCGCTGGCGACGGGGCGCGGCGTAGCGAGATTGTCGGCAAGGGCGCGCTGGCGGGGCGCACCACCGCCAAAGTCTTCGCCCTGCTCAACCGAGCGGGCGTGGCGACCCACTGTGTCTATGCGCCCGAGCCGACGGTCACCGTCGCCCGCCGCTGCGCCATGCTCCCGCTGGAAGTGGTCACACGGCGGCTCGCCACCGGCTCGTACCTGCGCCGTCACCCCGAGGTGGCCGAGGGGCAGCGCTTCGCGCCAACCCTGGTCGAATTCTTCTTCAAGGATGACGCCGCCCACGACCCGCAGATCAGCGAGGCGGAGATCGCCGCCCGTGGTATCGCCACGCCCGCCGAGGTGGATGCACTGGCGACGGTGGCGCGCCAAGTCTTTGCGCTGCTTGAAGGCGCGTGGGCCGCGCAGGACGTGACCCTGGTGGACCTCAAGATTGAGTTTGGGCGCGTCGCCGCTGACGCACCCGCCACAGGCACCGCGCTGCTCGTCGCCGACGTGATCGACAACGACTCGTGGCGCATCTGGCCCGGCGGCGAGAAAGGGCGCATGCTCGACAAGCAGGTCTACCGCAACGCCACTAATGTCGATGACGCGCTCTTGGCCGAGGTGTACGCCCGCTACGCGCAGGTGGCCGAGCGCACCGAACAGTTCAGCGATTGGACGCCCCCGGCGTAGTGCGGGAACGCGGTGCGGCCAAGACCTGTCAGATAGTACGTTGCGGCGGCGGCAGCGGGGCCACATCGTACCGTGCCAAGGCCGCACCACCACCGTGCAGAGACCGGTCAGGTGCGCGCAACGGATGATCGCGTACCCACGCAGGTGCGCCCGTGCGCGCACCTGACCGGTCTAGCGGGGGCGGTTCGCCCGCACCGTGCGGTGTCCATACCCCGACGGCAGTGGGTCGGTTGGTCGAAAAAAGCGTGGCGGCGGTTCACGCGAGGGCTAGGGTGTTCTCCCGACACCCTTGGCGTCGGCCATCAGCTACTCACCCTGACCCCTGACCCCTGACCCCTGACCTCTGACCCCTACTGACCCCTAACCCCTAACCCCTGACCCTCTAGTTTCTCCCCTTGACCATTGTGCGCGGCGGCCTTTGTTCCTATCCTCATGATCACGGTGTTCGCTTCGTGAAAGAACAGGTGATCGGTATGAAGGATCAAGGCTTTGGCCGGTTCCTCTTTGGTGCCCTTGGGGTGAGCCTGGGCTGTCTGCTGGTGTTTGGGTTGCTGCGCTGGCTGGGGATGCCCAGCGGGCAGTTGGTAGACTGGATCATCGGCTTTGTGGGCTTCTGGTGGCTGCTCGTCGTCGTGACCATCCCCTGGAACCTGCACTTTGGGGCGCGGCGCGTGGTGGTCGCGGCGGATGAGTCGCGGCGGCGTGGCATTAGCGTCGAGGGGGCGCAGGTAGCCTACGCGCAGCGCTGGATGCGCTGGTCGCTGCTGCTCGCGCTGGGGCTGCACCTCAGCTCGGCGGCGGTGCTGTATGGGCTGGCTGCCGCCGGGGTGAGCGCCATCGGCTACCTTGGGGCGGCGGCGGCGCTGCTGCTGACGGGGCTGCGTCCAGCGGTCGCGGGCTACCGCTATGTGCGTGGCCGTCTGCGGGTCATCGGGCAAGAGCTACGCGCCCCCCGCGAGGATGTGGTCACGCTGCGCGCCGACCTCCGCGCTGCGACGGAGCGGCTGGCGACCTTGGAGCAGGCGCTCGACCTAGAGGTGCCTAGCTCGCTGGCGGCGCGGCAGCGTGCCGATATGGGCGAGCTACGCGAGCGCCTAGAGCGGCTGCGGCTGGCCCACGACGAGCTGCGGGCGACCAACGCCGCCGAGCATAGCCGCCTAGCGCGTGAGGCCGAGCAGGCGGTGGCGCAGATCAGCGCTGATGGTCAGGTGCTTGACCACGTGCGCGAGCTGGTGCGTTTCTTCAAGAGCGCGTAGGCGGTGCCACGTACACGGGCCATGGCGTAGGGGCGCAGCATGCTGCGCCCCGACAGAGTCCCGACCGCCATTCCGCACTAAGACAAGGTTCGTGGTTGCTTTACAGTTTGGGTACGCGCATGGCTTTCTGATGCGCTCGGCCTGGCACCTGAAACCTGGCACCTGAAACCTTGTCTAACGCGCCAGCACCACCACCGTCTCGATATGCGGCGTCTGCGGGAACATGTCAATGGGCTGAAGCGACTCCAGCCGATAGCCGGAGCGCAGCAGCGGCGGCAGGTCGCGCCCGAGGATGCCGGGGTGGCACGAGATGTAGATCAAGCGGGGCGGCGCGAGGCGGGCCAGTTCCTCAAGGACGGCGGGGTGACAGCCACGGCGCGGCGG
>CAIWXH010000738.1 GCA_903916565.1 uncultured Oscillochloris sp.
ATAGCCCAACGCTGTCGGTTGTGCGCGTCACTGGCTTGGGCGTGAGCCGAATGAGGAGTAGCGATGCCAACAACCATGCGCGTGCCGTTTGGCGCTTTGGTGCGGCAAGCCGAGAGCCTGGGCGCTGAGTTGACCGATGCGCTGGTGCGCGTGGCGCAGGGCGGTTGGTACGTGCTTGGTGCTGAGGTGCAAGCCTTCGAGGCGGCGTTCGCGGCCTACTGTGGGGCCGCGCACTGTGTCGGTGTGGCGAGTGGCTTCGAGGCGCTGTATTTGGCCTTGGCGGCCCTGGACATCGGCCCCGGCGATGAGGTGATCACGGTTGCCAATGCCTGCGTCTATCAGGCCGCCGCGATTTTGCAGGCGGGCGCCCGCCCCGTCTTCGTCGAGGTGAACCCGCACACGCACAACCTTGACCCCGAGCGGCTTGAGGCCGCGCTCACCCCGCGCACCAAGGCCGTCATGCCGGTGCATCTCTACGGACAACTCGCCGAGCTGGGGGCGATTCGCGCAAGCGCAGCCCGGCGCGGTATCCCCGTGATCGAGGACGCGGCTCAGGCCCACGGTGCATGGCAGCTTGAGCATGGTGGCGAGCGCCGGGCGGGCGCGTGGGGCGATTTGGCCTGCTTCAGCTTTTACCCCTCGAAGAACCTGGGTGCCCTGGGCGATGCCGGGGCCATCACCACGCACGACCCGGCCCTCGCCGAGCGCCTGCGCCGCCTGCGGATGTACGGCTGGGGTGAAAAGTACGTCACCACCGAGTTGGGCGGGCGCAATTCGCGCCTCGACGAGATCCAGGCCGCCGCGCTGCGCGTGAAGCTGCGCCACCTTGACGCCTGGAACGCCGCCCGCCGCGAGCGCGCCGCCTGGTACCGCGAGCTGCTCGCCGGGCTGCCGCTTGAACTGCCCGCTGACGCGCCGGGACACGTCTACCACCTGTTTGTGGTGGCATGCGCCACGCGAGACGATCTGCGCCAACATTTGCTGGCAGCCGGGGTGGGCTGCGATGTCCACTATCCGCTGCCGACCCATCTTCAGCCCGCCTACGCGCATCTTGGCTACCGCCCTGGCGATCTGCCCATTACCGAGCGCCTCGCCGCCACCATGCTCTCGCTTCCGCTCTACCCTGAGCTAACCCGCGCCGAGGTTGACTATGTGGCTGGGGCGGTGCGCCAGTTTTTTTGGCAGTAGCGCCATTGTAAAAATGAAGGGCGCAGGGCGGGCGTGGTCTGCCTCCCGCGACCTTCCTAGTTAGCAGATAGTCACCGTGCAACCTACGCTCGACCGCTGCGCCGCGTGCGGTGGCCCACTGACCGACCGCTACTACACGCTGACTGACCGGCCAGAGCGTTACTGTGCGCGCTGCATCGCCACGCGCCCGCGCTGTGCCACGTGTGGCGCCCCGCTGGGTGCCCAGTACTGGCGCCTGCACGACGGGCGGCTCCAGTGTGCGGCCTGTCACGCCACGGCGGTCTACGATCCGGCGGTGGCGCGGGCGCTGTTCGACGAAACGGTGACGGGCGTGGTGGCCCAACTTGGGCTGACCCTGAATGTTGGCGTGGCCTTCCGGCTGGTCGATGCGCCGACCCTTGAGGGTTTGCGCGCCGGGGGTAGCGCCCCCCCGCCGGTGGGCTATAACACGCTTGGTCTCTACCAGCGCCGCAACCACATCCGCGCCATCTACATGCTTTACGGCCTGCCCCGGCTCGGCTTTCGCACCACCGTGGCCCACGAGTACGCCCACGCCTGGCAGGGCGAGCGCTGCCCGCTGCTGCGCGACGACGAGCTGCGCGAGGGCCACGCCGAGTGGGTGGCCTACTATCACCTGCGCTGGCTGGGGTGCGTCAAGGCGGCGAACCGCATGCTCACCTCGCAGCACCCGTATCGCCCGGCGCTTGAGCGCGTGCTGGCGCTTGAGCGCCAGTTGGGTGTCGCCGGGGTCAATGCGTATCTGACCAGGGCCGAGTAGCGACGCTACGAATCACAAGCCCCCCGCTGCCCTCAGAGGGCAGCGGGGGGCTTGGCTGAAGGCTACCGACCCACGAGCGGCAGGTAGGTGGTAAGCCACTTGGTGACGGCCACCGCACTGGCCTGCGTCACTGGACTATCCAAGGGATTGGTCAGCCGCACGCTGTACGTCCCGATGGGCGTAGTCGCGGGGATGACGAGCGTGATCTGAGTGCCGCTGACGAACGTGCTGGTTGAGGTGACAACCTTTCCGTTCGCGTCGAGCAACTCGACCAGCGTTCCGGCGAGGAAGCCGGTGCCAGTAATGGACACCGTACCAGTGATACCCTTCATCACGGAGTACGTGAAGGGTGTGATCGTCAGCGCCGCCCTAACCGTCACCGCATTGGCCTGCTCTGCCTGCTCGCCCGTGGCGGGATTCCGCAGGCGCACGCTATAGGTGCCGAGGGGCAGGTCTGTGGGGATGACGAGCGAGATCTGGGTGCCGCTGATGAACGTGCTGGATGTGACGAAAACATTCCCGTTCGCGTCGAGCAACTCGACCACCGTATCGGTGAAGAATCCCGTACCAAGAATGTTCGCCTGCCCGTCGGCCCCCGCGCTAACCGAGAGCGTGATTGGCGTCGTGATAGTGAGCGGCGGTGTCGCCAGCACGAGATCCGCCGAGACCGACCAGTTGGTTTCAGACTGAGATGAGTCAATCACGAAGGTGAGGGTGTGGAAGCCCGCCTTGAGCTTGACCTCCTGGGTCAGGATTGACCCGGAGGTGAGGACCAAGGCTGTGACATTGTTCGTCGGCTGTTCGACCACGAGGTAGCCGTTACCCGTATCGACGCCTAGCGTGTAGGTGTAGATGCCATCGACCGGCGCGTTGAAGGTGTACTTCGGGTTGACGCCGTTGGCATTGGCAAGGCCAGAATAGTTCGTCGGAACGGACTTCACCGCCTCGATGTCGAGCGTGTAGGAGATCGGGGCGTTGTTCGCTAGGGCGGTCACCCGCAGCAGGCTGGTGCCGGTCAAGAGGTTGGTCGTGGCCCAGTTGATCTCGCTACTGTAGACTTTTGTGACGGTGAAGGTGGGGATGGCCGAACCAGGCGATAGGATCTCAAAGAGTATACCGTCGGTCGTAATGATGCCAGAGGCGGTGATGCGGATGTTGACCGGCTCAAGCTTGGTGAGATTGATGGGTGTCAACTCGCTGCCGAAATCACCAGCCGCGCTCGAAAGGGTCTGCCCATCGATGCTGATGGGCAGGGTATCGGCGGCGTCCCCCGGGCCAGCGATGGTTACGCCCCAACTTGCCCCGAGGGTACCGTCCTGCGAGATCACCAGTGTGTGGATGCCGGCGGGGACGAAGTAGGCCGAGGTGTTGCCATTCGTGCCGGTGACGATGGTGGTCAGATAGTTGGTGTCGAGCCGTAACTGATAGCGGCTCCCCGAGGCCGCAGTCACGGTGAAGTCGTAGAGGCCGTCGCTTGGGAAGTTAACGCGAACGGTCGAGTACACCTTGCTGGTCTTTAGCGAGAGACCCTTCAGCGCCTGCGTGGGGCTGTGGATTACGTCTACGGTGATAGTGTAGGCGAGGGTGTTGGCAGCGGCGGTGATCGCGGCGATACGCACACTGTTGGCACCCGCCGTCAAACGGCCCGTGAACCAGACCGTCTCGGTGCCAGCGACTGGGATGGTGCTCGCGAGCGTTCCACCGTTGTACAGATCGACGCTCAGGTTGTCGGTTGATGCGCCTGCAACCTCAACGCTCACGTTCACTTCAACATCTGCCGCGACCTGGACGGGGATAACCTCATTCTTGAAGAGGTCGCCGATGACGCTGGCCTGCTCGCTGGTGGGCAAGCTATCGACCAACGCGGTGGCCTGCTGCGTTATCGTCAGGCTCCATGCGGTTGTCGTCTGCGTCGGCACCGCCGTCTTGTCAGGGTTGACCACGAAGGTATGGTTACCAGCGCTGAGATAGTACGTGCTATCCGCCGCTGCGGGGGCTTTGCCGCTGACGACGATCTTGCGTAGGTAGGCCGTAGTACCCGGATCAACCTGCATCTCGAACGAGCCACTGGTGGCATTCAGCGCAAACTGGTAGAGGCCCGCCGTG
>CAIWXH010000739.1 GCA_903916565.1 uncultured Oscillochloris sp.
GGTTGTCTGTCGTCATGGTTCGTTGCCTGATCTGGTTGTCGCCCCGTCGGACGGTCGAAACCGTGTGGCCCTACTGGCCCGACGGGGCGGCGCGTTCTTCGGCCTTTTACGGCCAGGAAACCGCCGCACTCGCTCGCGTGGTGCCGCCGGCGGGCCGGGTGCGTCGCCGGATGCATCGGCAAAAGGTGTAAGCGATGGGACACCACCACCCGAAAACCGTTGTTGTTGTTCCTGTTGTCGGGATGATTCCTGTTCCGCGCCCCGCAGCGTTTTGGCGCTCCGAACGGGTGGCACCAGATCGACGGCCCCCACGCCTATTGTACGGGAGAGTCGGGAGAATCGCTACTGCCGCCGGTTGCGGCGCGGGCCTGGGCCTTGCGCCAGCCGCCGAGTAGGCGTCCCACCTCGTCCACCAGCCGGACGACGTGTTCGTATTGCCCGATGGTCATCAGGGACATGGCGTGTCCCTGGCGCAGCAGGAGGCGCAGTTCCGCCAGCGCCTCGTCGGCGGCCTGGAGCGCCTGACGCTTCTCACGGCGGCGGGCGGCGGCCACCAACTCGCGCTGGAGGCGCAGCACGGCGTCTTGGGTCGCCTTCCCCAGCGCGGCTCGGTAGTGGCGCGGGTAGCGCACGGTGGCCTGAAACACCCAGATGGTCAGGTCGTTGCAGCGGGCGAAGAGGGGTGACTCCGTCATAGGGGGCGTACCTTCGGTATCAGCATGCGCAAGACCGCCTTACGCAGGCCGGTGGTGCTGCCGTGCTTCGTCTGACCCACCCAGCCGTGGACGGTTGCCCCGAGCCGGTCGAGGTCAATCTCGCCGCGCCCGTAGGCAGCCAGCCGGGAGCGATAGCGGTGCCAGAATCGCAGGACATTGCGCCGCCGTAGTCGTCGTTTCTCGGGCGTCACCGTCCAACCAACAAACGGGAATCCTGCGGCCACGGGTGCGGGCTGGGCACGCCGGTCGTGCAGGGTGAGCCGCAGCGTCGCAAGCCGATCCACCAGGGCAGATCTCCAGCGGTGCAGGGTCGGTTTGTCGTCGGCGAAGAGCAGCAGATCATCGCAGTAGCGCAGATAGGCCCGACAGCCCAGATCTTGTTTGATGAACAGATCGAGCGGGTGCAGGGAGACATTCGCAAAAAACTGGCTGGTCAGGTTGCCAATCGGCAGGCCACGCGGTCGGGAGAGGGCAAAGAGATCGTCGCCAGGGAAGATCACCGGCGTGTACTCCTCGGCTAGAACATCGCGCCCGCCCGCGAGGATCTGCGCGATCAGATCGAGAACGCGCTGGTCGCCTATGTGGCGGGCGAGGATCGCGGTCAGAACGCCGTGGTCAATGGATGGAAAGAATTCGCGCACGTCAATAGGCAGCACATACGGGTGGGCACGAGCAAAGTGCTGGGCGCGGTTGAGCGCGGCCAGGGTGCCTTTACCCACCCGACATGCGTAGCTATCGTGGATAAAGCGGGCCTCCCAGATAGGCTCGATTACCTGGCAGAGCGCGTGGTGAACGATGCGATCCGCGAAGGGAGCCGCCGAGATCACCCGGCGCTTCCACTCGCGCACCACGAAGGTGCGGTAGGCACCGGGCTGGTAGGTGCCCGCCTCCAACCGCTCCTGGAGGCGCAGCAGCCGGATTTCCGCGTCGAACTCGTAGCCGGACACGGCGGGCCGACCTCGCTTGCCGCGTCGGGCGGCGAGATAGGCCGTCCAGAGGTTTGCGAAGCTCACCAGTTCCGGCCACAGGTTGCGCGTGCGTTTTGGCATACCCCTCCCCCCTCCCAAAAAAATCGCGATTCCGCGCCTACGGCGCGTCGGACGGGTGTGATTCTCGCTCACCGACGTGATACACACGAAACGCTTTACACCGAACAGAATTAAGAAATGCAGAAAACAGGATTAAGAAAACAGAAATCAGGACATATGAGCGAGCCGAGGGGACACCACCACCCGAAAACCGACGTGGCCGCCCCAGTTGTCGGGATGATTCCTGTACCGCGCCCCGCAGCGAACATTTGAGCTATCACCTTCCCAATACGATCCGCCCCGTAGCGGCACGACAAAATCATTAACTGTAAAGTCTTTCTCCAAAGTGTGCGCCGTATCAGGATAGGTTGTGTAATGGCTGGCGCACCATTCCCAGACATTCCCGGCCAGATCGAGTGCGCCGCACGCTGA
>CAIWXH010000740.1 GCA_903916565.1 uncultured Oscillochloris sp.
CAGATCGCCCTGGTGCATTGGCACTGGTCGGGCAAACACCGCAAGGCGGTGTCCGGCATCAACCTGGTCAGCCTCGTCTGGAGTGACGACACACACGCCGTCCCATGCGATTATCGCCTGTTTGATGCGCCCAATGATGGGCTGACCAAGAATGACCATTTTCGTGCGATGCTCCAAACCGCGATGGAACGCGGGTTCACCCCGCGTTTCGTCTGTTTTGATAGCTGGTACAGTGGACTGGCGAACCTCAAATACGTGCGAACCCTCGGATGGCACTGGCAGACCCCGTTGAAGGCAAACCGGCTGGTGAATCCGGACGGTACGGGAAATCGGCAACTGGCGGATTGTGACATTCGCAATGCGGGAAGCCGCGTTCACCTCAAAGGCTATGGCTTTATTCTGGTGTTCCGGATCGACACCCCAAACGGTGGCACGGAATACTGGGCGACGAGTGATCTCCAGATGTCGATGGATCTGCGGGCGACGACCGCCCGCCAGGCATGGGCGATTGATACCTATCACCGCGATATCACGCAGTTTTGTGGGATTGAGCGCTGCATGGTGCGCGGCGAGCGGGCGCAACGCAATCATATTGGCTGGGCCCTCCGCACCTACCTGCGCCTGATCTGGCATGAACTTGAAGTCGGCGCATCGCGCTTTACCACCAAGATGGACATCATCCGTCCTGCCATCCGACAGTTTCTGACCGACCCCAGCGCGGTCTTGGCTGGATTCCCGCAGGCAGGAATGGCGCACAAGCGGGCAACTGCGTAAGTCCTAACCGTATCAAGTCATTCATTTCCTTCATGGGTCAGGAAGATAATTCGGTCGTGACAGCATGGACGACTCGGAGTGGTACGGAGCTTGATTCCGCGCTGGAGGAGCTTAAAGAGCTTATAGGTAACCGCACTGACCCTCAGGCCAATGTCATTGAGGTGTTCAGCGCAGGCTGATGACGTGGGATCCGTGCCTTGCTCGCCAGCGCGCCGTCACCGCACGACGGTGACGGCGCGCTGGCGAGGCTGAGTGGTTTCCCCCCCGCCTCACCCCGTGCGTTGCCGCGCTACTCACCCATGTTCAGCGCTGCGCTGGCGAGGCTGGACGCCGCCGCCCGCGCCGCTCATCAGCGCGTCCGGGGCAGAGACATTACCGCCGCCGCTCAAAGTAGTGGCCCAGCGCCAGCGTGAGCAGGGGCACCAGCAGCGGCAGCACGACCGGGAGGTTCACCACGCCCGGCGCGGCCAGCGCGACCAGCAGCAGCGCAGCGACCAGGGCGAGCAGTGCGACAGTCAGATTGTAGCGGGCCACGTCGCGGGGGATGCGGGGCGGGCGGTTGTCCGTTTGGCGGCGCATAGCGGGCTCCTTTCCTGCGGTGGGTTGCTCGGCCTGGTGCCAGTATGCGCCAGCCTCGCCCGGATGTACGCCCCTTCCCCTGTAGGAATCTTCCGCGCTCTGTTTGGCCACGGTTGCGCGGCGGGTGCGGAGGTTGGCGCAGCAGCAGCGATCACATGGCCCCATCGCTGTCGCTTCGGCGTAGCGTAACTTTTCCCCTCCCTGAAACGGTATACACCCACTACCGAAAAGGAAC
>CAIWXH010000741.1 GCA_903916565.1 uncultured Oscillochloris sp.
AAAGCAATCACGGCGGGGAAACCCGTACTGGTACGCCTACAAGCGCCGCGCAGGCACGCTACGCTGCATCTACCTCGGGCGATCAGCAGAACTCACCGGGGAGCGACTCTGTGCGGCGGCGGGTCAGTTTGAACTACCCGCAAGCGTGGCACCTCTCGATATCGCAACCGTTGCGCAACAGCTCACGACGCTGCGTACCCTCCACCTACGCGGCGCCGGTGCCGAAGCCGTAAAGCTCGCCGACCAACTGTATCAGGCTCTCGTTGCCGAGCGGCAGTGGGCCACCAACGAGTTGGCGGCGATCCAGCGGCAAACCAGAATAGTAGAGGATCACGGTCGATTACATGACCGTCCTGCCCATTCTGGCGAGGTCTTTTAACGGCAATACTTTTCGCATAGAGCAATCCTAAACTGGTTATGAAAAGGAGTCGAGCCTTTAGGCGGCCTTATCCGGCTAAAGCCTTGACTCCACACAACAACCCCAAGAGGATTGCTATAAGGAATCTGTCGCCGAACAGCCCTCACCCCCTGCCCCTCTCCCTCACGGGGAGAGGGAAGATTCTGCACTAGGATGCGTCCGACTCCCCCTCTCCCGCTCAGGGAGAGGGGGCTGGGGGGTGAGGGCTGTTCGGCGACAGATTCCTTTGCTCTAGTGCCTTTTAACCGGCAGCACGCACAGCGAGGATCTCAATATGGAGCGCACACATCCAGACCCCACCTCCGCCCAGCGGATCTGGCTGCTCGGCGGGCTACGCGCCGCCGGGCCGACCGGGGCGATGATCCCGCTGCCCGGCGGGCGGGCGCGGGCGCTCCTCGCCTACCTGGTGCTCAATCCCCGCACTCCGCACTCACGTGAGATCCTGATGGATCTGCTCTGGCCTGAGTCTCCACCCGATGTAGCGCGGCGGAACTTGACCAGTTTGCTCTACGTGCTGCGCCGCGCCGTCGGCCCGCACCTGATCACCGCCACCTCCGAGGCGATCAGCCTGTGCGCAGACATCGACCTCTGGGTCGATGTCTGGGAGTTCGAGCGCCTGGTGGCCCAGGCCGATCTGTCCGCCCTCGTGGCAGCGGTCGATCTCTACACCGGCGACCTGTTGCCCGAACTCTATGACGATTGGCTGTCTGTGCCGCGTGCCGCCTTGCACGACCGCTACCTCGCCACGCTGCTGCGCCTCGCCGAGGCCGCCGCTGATCTGCGGCCCGCCGAGGCCACTGACCGCTACCGGCGGCTGCTGGCCCGCGATCCGCTGCACGAGGAGGCGCGGCGCGGCCTGATGCGCTGCCTGGCCCGCCTCGGTCGTCGCCGCGAGGCTCTGGCCGCCTACGCCGATCTCGTCGCCACCCTGGAGTCTGAACTGGGCACGACACCCGAACCCGCCACCCGCCTGCTCGCCGACGAGATCGGGCGCGAGTCCGCCCCGCCTCCCGAGGTGCGCCCGGCAGAACCGACTTTCGTTGGCCGCACCGCCGAGCGCGCCGCCTTGCTCGCCCGTCTGGAACAGGCCCGCTCTGGACGCGGCGGCCTTGCCGCTATCCTCGGCGAAGCCGGAGTCGGCAAAACCCGCCTGCTCGCCGAACTGGCCCGCGCCGCAGGCTGGCGCGGCTGGCAGGTAATCTGGGCCAGCGCCCCCCAGGTCGGCGACCCCGCGCCCTACGCGCCCCTGGCTGCCGCCCTCGCCACCGCGCTCGCTGGCCCGCGCCTCGCGCAGATCGCCAGCGTTGTGCAGCCACTCTGGCTCAGCATGCTCGCCGGGATCATTCCCGGCCTCCGACTCCCCTCTCCCTATGAGGGAGAGGGGCCAGGGGTGAGGGCCGAGGGGCCAGGGGTGAGGGCCGAGATCTCCCACGACCCGCGCTGGCTGCCCGTCGCCGTGGGCCACGTTCTCGCCGCCCTCGCCGCTATCGCCCCGCACCTGCTCATCCTCGACGATGTGCAGTGGGCCGACCCGGCCCTCTGGCCGCTGCTCGATGAACTGCGCCCGCGCCTGGGGGCCGCGCCTCTGCTGCTGTTCGTCTGCGGGCGGAGCGAGGATCTGCCCGAGGCGGCGTGGGATGCCGTGGCCCGTTGGGACGCGGCCGGCGCGCCCTGCCTACGCCTGGGCGGCATGGCCGAAGCCGAGATCGCTGATCTCGCCGCTGCCGTCGGCGTCGTTGCGCCGCCGCCCGATCAACTGGCTCACATCGCCCGCGCCAGCGGCGGCAGCCCGCTTCTGGCCCTGGCCCTTCTGCGCGACGGCGGGGACGGCGCACTCCGTCACCCCTCACTCGCCGCGTTCTTCCAGCGCCGCTTGGCCCGCATCTCCGCGCCCGCCGCCGCCGCCCTTGTCGCTGCCTCGGCCCTGGGCGCGCACTTTGCCTACGAGTTGTGGGAGGGGGTGGTTGGTCGCCCTCGGACAACCCTCACCCCAGCCCTCTCCCAGGGGGAGAGGGAGTTCGAACGTCCCCCTGGGAGAGTGGGTGAGAGTCTCCTCGCCCTCGCCCTCGAACTGGAACAAGCTGGCCTGCTGCTCCCCGAACCCGGCGGCTATCGCTTTGCCCACGATACCCTACGCGCCCACCTCTACGCCAGCCTCTCCACCGACCAGCGCCGCGATCTGCACCGTCGAGCAATGGTCGCCTGCGCCCCCGACGATGCCCTCGCCCGTCTGTATCACGCCAGCGAGGCCGGTGACGCCCCCACCGCCGCCCTCGCCGCCCTCGCCGCCGCCGAGCGCGAACTGGTCGCCCAGGCTCTGCCCGCTGCCCGCCGTCA
>CAIWXH010000742.1 GCA_903916565.1 uncultured Oscillochloris sp.
CCGGGGGACTAAAGTCCCCGGCTCTTTATCTGCGAAGCCTGCCTTCGCAGGCGCATCCAGCCCGCGTAGGCGGGCTTCGTCACGCAGAGCCGGGGGCGTCAGCCCCCCGGCAGGCGACGGGGCAACCCCCATGCCGGGGGACTAAAGTCCCCGGCTCTTTATCTGCGAAGCCTGCCTTCGCAGGCGCATCCAGCCCGCGTAGGCGGGCTTCGTCACGCAGAGCCGGGGGCGTCAGCCCCCCGGCAGGCGACGGGGCAACCCCCCCATGTGAGCGCTTACCAGCGCCTTGCATGGCCGATTTAACCATGTTATAACGATGCTACGCTTTCGTATGCAAGAGCAACCCTGATGCGCGTCATTATAGCTGGTGCCAGTCCGGCCCGGCTGGTTACGACTGCATAGCATGTCTCGCGTCGTGCGCTACCATGCGTACGACGCGAGACTTCTTTTGCTTGAGGTCATCATGCTGCCACCAGAGACCGTACTCAACGAGCACTACCGAATCACGTACGTCGTAGACGAGCGCCCCGATGGGGTGATCTATCGGGCCATCGATACGCGCCAGGCGCTGCGGGTGCTGGTGGCCGAGTTGCCGCAGCCCACCGAGGGCGCCGTTCGCGATGTGCAGCAACTGGCCGAGCAAGTGACCGGCGTGACGGCTCTGGGGCTGCTGGCGCTGCGCGACCATTTTGCCCAGGGGCTAACCTACTATTTGGTCGCCGATGACCCCGGCGGCCAGGATCTCGAACGTGTCTCGCGTGACCGTGGTGGCCCGTTGCCCGAGCAAGAGGTGCTGAATTATGTCGAGCGGCTCCTGAGCGTTCTCGACATCTTGCACAGCCACACGCCGCCCCTGCTGCTTGGCGACTTACGCACCACTGACCTCTGGTCATCACTCGATGGCGGGCTGTTTCTGGCCCCGTTTGCGCTGACCCGCCATGTGAGTGCCGAGCCTTCGCCCTACCGAGCGCCCGAGCTGTACGAGGGCAGCGCCGAGCCGACGACCGCCAGCGATCTGTACGCAAGTGGCGCGGTGCTCTACCATTTGCTCACAGGCTGGGCGCCGCCTACCGTGCCGCAGCGCCAGACGGGTACGCCCCTGAATTCGCCGCGTGTACTCAACACGCGAGTTTCGGCGCTGGCCGAACAGTTGGTGCTGCGGTCGCTCGAACTGAAGCCGCTGAACCGCTACCAGCGCGCCCGCGAGATGCGGAGCGCCCTTGAGACGGTGCGGCTGATGGTTGGGCGTCCCCTTGGGGCCACGTCGCCCATCGATTCGGCTCGGCCCAGCCAGCCCGGCCCGGTCGCCCCGCCGCCAAGCCCCGGCGGCTCGCCGTCACCTGATCTTGGTGGATACGGGCCACCGCCGCCCGCCCCGCCCCCGCCGGCACCGCCCCCGTGGGCGGCCCAATCTGGCTACACGACCGTCCCGCCCGCTGCGCCGCGTCAGGCGCCCCGCGTCAGCAACGGCTGCCTCCTCGCTGTTGTCGCCGCCCTGGCCGTTCTGGCGCTGGCGATCTGCCTGGTTGGCGTCTGGGTGGGCTGGCTGGTGCTGCGCCAGGGTGCCACGCTGCCGTTCATCGGTGGTCAGGCGGCGCTGGCAACGACTGGCCCCGCCGCTGGCGCTGCCGCCCCAAGTGCGGTTCAGCCGAACCCGACCACGCAGGCCATTATGGCGAGCGGGGCGACCTTCACCCAGACCACCAAATTTCAGGATGAAACCGTCGGCGCGGTACTCTACGCCCCCGATGGCACGCTGGTCGCCGTTGGGCTGGGCGGCACGATTGAGCTGCGCGACGCGGCGACCCTGGAGCCGCGCCAGCGCCTCAAGGGCCACACCAATGCGCTGAGTGCGCTCGCGTTCACCCCCGACAGCAAAACGCTGGCCTCGGGTGCCCAAGACGATACGGTAATTCGCCTGTGGGATGTCGGCGCGGCGCGCGAGTTACGCCGCCTTGAGGGGCACACGGGCTGGATCCGCAGCCTCGCGTTCAGCCCCGACGGCACAATCCTTGCCTCTGGCAGCAGCGATAAGACCGTGATCCTCTGGGATGTCGCCACGGGCCAGCCGGTGCGTACGCTCACCGGCCACACCGATTTCCTCGGCAATATCGCCTTCAGCCCCGATGGCGCAACCCTGGCTTCGGTCTCACGCGATGGCACGGCCCGCCTGTGGGAAGTAGCGACTGGCACCCAGCGCGCCACCTTTCAGTACACCGCGCCCGAAAATCCCGCCACCAAAGCGCCCTTTTGGCTCACCGGCGTCAGCTTCAGCCCCGATGGCAACCGGCTGGCCGTCGGTTCGGTGAGCGGCAGCATCTACGTGTTGGATACGAGCAGCGGCAATCTTGACCGCGAACTGAAAGGCCACGAGAGCTGGGTGGTGATCCGTGGATTGAGCTATAGCCCCGATGGCAGTGTGATCGCCAGCGCAAGTCTGGATGGCACGGTGCGGCTGTGGAGTACGTTCACGGGGGTGAGTCGCGGCGTTATTCATGCGGGGTTGCGCCTGCTTGGCCTCAGTTGGAACCCCGCTGGTGGCACCTTGGCGGTGAGTAGCGACACCTCGGGCAGTCTTGCGATCTGGGATACAACCCGCCGTGAGCTGACCAAGAGTGTCCTGCTGGCGCAAGGGACGGTGACCGCTCTCGCCTACGCCAACAGCGGCTTGGCACTTGCCACGGGCGGCGTCAACGGCATGGTGAAGATCCACATGCTGGATCACGGCCACGAGATCCCGCTGAATGGCGGTGCGCCCACCAGTCAGTACTTGGCCTTCCTGAGCGACACGCAGCTCGTCGCCGCCAGCGATAGCGGCGATGTGATGGTGATCACGGTGGCGGGTTCTCCGCAGGAGCAGCCACGGCAGCTCAAGGGGCTTGACGGCACCGCCTTGACGGTGGGGGTCAGCCGCGACCAGCGCTTGATCGCCGCTGGCAACGAGAAGGGCGACATCACCATTTGGGATGCGCGTAGCTTCGCGGTGCAGCGTACGCTGCGCGGCCTTGGTGGCCCTGTCTTTCACTTGGCCTTTAACCGCGATGGCTCACAGTTGGCAGCCGTCACCAATGAGCCTGCCGAACACCCCAAGGTGATTGTCTGGGAGGTGGCGAGCGGCAACCGGCGCACCATCTACAGCGGCCAGAAAGCCCCGATCACCGCCATCGCGATGCCGGCTGGTGCCGATGTGGTGGCAAGCGCCAGCAGTGACGGCAGCCTGAAGCTCTGGCAGGCGGCCAGCGGTGAGGAAGTCCGCAGCATGGCTGCGCCCGCTGACCAGGGCTGGTATAGCAGCCTGACCTTCTCGCCCGACGGCCAGTTGCTGGTGACCGGCACGCTGGCCGGGCAGGTCGAGTTCTGGAACGCCACCAGCGGCGAGCGGCTGAGCGGCTTCGACCTCGGCGTCACCGGCTCCATCCTCGGGATCGCCTTCCGACCTGACGGCGGGCAACTCGCTGTTGCGACCCGCGATGGGGGCGTGGTGCTGCTTGAGCCTACGCCGTAGCGCCGTATTTGTGAGTATAATACAAGCATAGGTTGTGAAATCGTACCCTGCGGCGAGGGACGAGCAAGGGAGCAGCTAATGTTTAACGCCTTTAAGAAGAAGCATGATCGGACGCCTGAAGGTGATGAGAGCCGTGTGCCCCCAGGCCAATATGTCACTGACAAATTCCCTGTCCTCCACTATGGCACGGTTCCGCAGTACAAAGAGGTCGAGACCACCTGGGATCTGCGCGTCTGGGGCGAGATCGAGGCACCGGCGCGCCTGAGCTTCGTTGAGTTTCGTGCGCTGCCCACGGTGCAGGTGACCACCGATATTCACTGCGTCACCCGTTGGAGTAAGCTCGACACCAACTGGGAGGGCGTGCGCTTCAGCGATTTCCTCCAGGCCATCCCCGCCCTGACGCCGGCGGTGAAGTATGTGGTCGCTCACTGCGAGCAGGGCTTCACCACCAATATACCGCTTGAGGTGCTGCTGCACCCCACCGCCATGCTGGCCTACAAATACGATGGCGAGGAATTGACTGCCGACCACGGCTACCCGCTGCGCCTGCTCACCCCCGGCAAATACTTCTGGAAGAGCGCCAAGTGGCTACGTGGTCTTGAGTTCACTAGCCACGACAAGCTTGGCTTCTGGGAACGCTACGGCTACAACAATAATGCTGATCCGTGGCGGGAGGAGCGCTATGCCGACTGATGGTTTGACAATGATTCGTTGAACTGGTATACTCCCCCATCGCGGCGCAGCAATGCGTGCAGAATAGATTCGTGTGTGTCGAACCGTCCCACTCTAAGGCACAGTTCAAGCTGTGACCAGACATGGGCGCGGATATTATTTTGTCTAACAGACTCTTCGTGGGCGTCTGAACCAGGAGTGCTGGATGCCGACCATCAATCAACTCGTACGGAAGCCGCGCAAGCCGGTGGAGAAGAAGACCAAAGCCCCGGCGCTGCGGTTTACGTACAATTCGCTCAAGGGTAAGCTGACCCGTGGCAAGGGCTCGCCGCAGAAGCGTGGCGTCTGCACCAAAGTCGCCACGGTTACGCCGAAGAAGCCGAACTCGGCGCTGCGGAAGATCGCACGGGTCAGGCTCTCGAATCAGATCGAGGTGACCGCCTACATCCCCGGTGAGGGCCACAATCTTCAGGAACACTCAGTGGTGCTCATTCGCGGCGGTCGTGTGAAGGATCTTCCCGGCGTGCGCTACCACATTGTGCGTGGCACGCTGGACACGCAAGGCGTGAACGGTCGCAAGCAGGGCCGCTCGAAGTACGGCACCAAGAAGAACGCCCAGCCCGTCGGCAAGAAGCGTTAGCGCAGATGTGGGACGGGCGCGGCGGTTAGGGCCGGCTACGTCTGAGGTCTGGAGAGGTATCACTATGCCCCGCCGTGGAGATATTCAGAAGCGGATTCCGCCGCCGGACGCCCGCTACGACAGCGTCCTAGTGCAGAAGTTCATCAATAAGGTGATGGAGCGCGGCAAGAAGAGCGTCGCCGAGCGGATCGTCTACGACGCCCTCGACCTCGCCGCCGAGCGCACGAAGAAGTCCCAGCTTGAGGTGTTCGAGCAGGCGCTGCGGAATGCCAGCCCCTCGATTGAGGTGAAGCCCAAGCGCGTCGGCGGTGCGACCTATCAGGTGCCCGTCGAGGTGAAGAGTGATCGCCGCTATGCGCTGGCGATGCGCTGGTTGCTCACGGCTTCCCGCAGCCGCAGCGGGCGCCCGATGCATGAGCGTCTGGCAACCGAGTTGGTCGATGCCTTCAACAACACGGGCAACACGATCAAGCGCAAAGAGGATGTCCACAAGATGGCCGAGGCCAACCGAGCTTTTGCCCACTATGGTCGCCTCTAGAGTCGTAGAGCAGGAAGACGCGCGATAACCAGCGGCGACTCAGTCGCCTGACCTAGGAGCAGGGATCGGTATGCCACGCCAGTTCGATCTTGATAAGGTACGCAACATCGGCATCATCGCCCACATCGACGCGGGCAAGACCACGACGACGGAGCGCATCCTGTTTTATACCGGGCGCACCTATAAGATCGGCGAGGTTCACGAGGGCACCGCGACGATGGACTGGATGGAGCAGGAACAGGAGCGTGGCATCACCATCACCTCGGCGGCCACCACCGCGCAGTGGACGCTGGGCGAGACGTTGTACCGGATCAATATTATTGATACCCCCGGTCACGTTGATTTTACGGTGGAGGTTGAGCGTTCCCTCCGGGTTCTTGATGGTGGGGTCGTGGTCTTCGACGGCGTCGCTGGTGTCGAGCCTCAATCCGAGACCGTGTGGCGCCAAGCCGATAAGTACAGCGTCCCGCGCATCTGCTTTATCAATAAGATGGATCGCACGGGTGCCAGCTTCGAGCGCTGCGTCGCGATGATCATTGATCGCCTCGGCGCGAAGCCCGCGATCCTCCAGTTGCCGATTGGGGCTGAGGATACGTTTAAGGGCACCATTGAGCTGTTCGAGATGAAGGCGACCATTTATAACGACGATCTCGGCAAAGATATTTGCGAAACTGAGATCCCCGAGCATCTGCTCGCGGCGTCCCAGAAGGCGCGTGCCGACCTCGTCGAGATGATCGCTGAGACCGATGATGAGTTGACCTTGCTCTTCCTTGAGGAGCAGGAGTTGACCGTCGAGGAGCTGAAGCGCGGTCTGCGGAAGGCGACCCTTGAGGGTAAGCTCGTCCCGGTGCTGTGCGGTGCCGCCCTCAAGAACAAGGGCGTGCAGAAGTTGCTTGACGCCGTGGTTGAGTATCTGCCTTCGCCCCTCGACCGCCCGGCCATCCAGGGCACTAGCCCCGGCCATGTTGTAGGCGAGGAAGGCGCTGAGGTCATTTTTCGCGAGACGAGTGATCGCGCACCCTTCACCGGCCTGGTCTTCAAGATCGTCGCTGACCCCTACGTGGGCAAACTGGCCTACTTCCGGGTCTATTCCGGCACGATTGAGAAGGGCAACTACGTCCTCAACAGCACACGCGGCCAGCGTGAGCGTCTGGGTCGTATTCTGCAGATGCACGCCAATCACCGCGAGGATATCGAGCAAGTCTACGCGGGCGATATTGCGGCGATGGTCGGCCCCAAGCAGAGCTTTACCGGCGATACGATCTGCGACCCGGACAAGCCGATTGTGCTTGAGAGCATCCGCTTCCCTGAGCCGGTGGTCGAGTTGGCGATTGAGCCGAAGACCAAGGCCGACCAGGATAAGATGGCGATTGCGCTCAACCGCCTCTCTGAGGAAGATCCGACCTTCCGGGTCTACACCGACCAGGAGACAGGCCAGACGATTATTAAGGGCATGGGCGAACTGCACCTTGAGGTGCTGGTTGACCGGATGCGCCGTGAGTACAAAGTCGAGGCCAACCAGGGTAAGCCCCAGGTGTCGTACCGCGAGACGATCACCCAGACGGCTGATATCCATACCCGCTTCATCAGGCAGACCGGCGGTAAGGGCCAGTTCGCTGAGGTCAAGATTCGCTTTGAGCCTCAGGAGTCGGGCAAGGGCTTCGAGTTTGTCAACGGGATCACCGGCGGGTCGGTTCCCCGCGAGTACATCGGCCCGGTCGAGCAGGGCATCAAAGAGGCCATGCAGACTGGCGTGATGGCCGGCTATCCGGTGGTTGACCTCAAGGCGACGCTCTACGACGGCTCATTCCACGAGGTTGACTCGTCGGAAATGGCCTTTAAGATCGCCGCCTCGATGTCGCTCAAAGACGGCGTACGCAAGGGTCGCCCCCAGTTGCTTGAGCCAATTATGAAGGTCGAGACGGTCACCCCCGAGGATTTCCTCGGCCCGGTGCTCGGCGACCTCAACGCACGCCGTGGTCGCGTCGAGGGGATGGAGGCCCGTGGCAACGCTCAGGTGGTGCGCGCCTTCGTGCCCCTGGCGACGATGTTCGGCTATACTACCGACCTACGTTCTTCAACCCAGGGCCGTGCGACCTCGTCGATGGAGTTTGACCACTACGATGCGCTGCCCGATGCGCTCGCCAAGGAGATTATCGAGAAGCGCAGCGCAGGCTGAGGCTCGATAGAGGGGACGGTGGCCCTGTTTGGGGTGCCGTCCCTCGCTTGTGAGAGGGTCATGGCCGAGTTGCACTTGTTGGCACCGCCGCCCTGGAGTGAGTACGAGTTGCTTGATACGGGCAATGGGGCCAAGTTCGAGCGCTTTGGGGCGTACACGCTGGTTCGGCCCGAGACCCAGGCCATCTGGCGGCCACAGTTAGCCGAGCGCGAGTGGCAGCGGGCCGATGCGGTGTTTGAGAAGCCGAAAGGTGGCGAGGACAGCCCCGGCCAGTGGCTCCAACGCCGCCCACTGCCAGACCAATGGCAGATGCACCATAACAATCTGACGTTCTGGGTTCGCCCGACCCCTTTTCGACATACGGGGGTCTTCCCCGAGCACAGCGCCCACTGGGCTTGGCTCGGGCAGCAGATCGCCTCGCGGCGCGAGCCTACAGCCCTGGTGCTGTTTGGCTACACCGGGCTGAGTAGCCTCTACGCCGCCGCATGTGGCGCCCGCGTCACGCACGTGGACGCCTCAAAGCCCGCGATCCGCTGGGCCCAGGACAATCAACAGCTTTCCGGTCTTGGCGAACGGTCGCTCCGCTGGTTGGTTGATGATGTGGGCAAGTTTATCGCCCGCGAGATCCGCCGTGGCAGTCGCTATGATCTGATCTTGATGGATCCGCCCGTCTTTGGGCGCGGCCCCAAAGGCGAGATCTGGCGCCTGCACGAGCAGCTTACCGGGCTGGTTGAGCAGTGTGTTCAGCTTTTGAGCGAGCGGCCCCTCGGTCTGCTCCTCAGCGCGTACGCGACCAATATGTCGGCGCTGACCCTGCATAATGTGTTGGCGGCGGCGATGACGGGGCGGGCGGGCACGACCAGCGCGGGCGAGTTGGTACTGCGCGAGCAGCAGACAGAACGTTTGCTCCCCGCAGCCCTGTATGCGTGTTGGTCAAGCGGTAAGCAGCCGCATGTGTGTGAAGGGGCGTAGCCCCTGGGAAAAACAGCATCTTTTCGTCTCTGGTAGCAGCAGATGTCGTTGGCACTACACCTAGTTGAGCGAGGTACATAATGGCGAAGCAGAAGTTCGAGCGGACGAAGCCGCATGTGAACATCGGGACGATTGGCCACGTAGACCACGGCAAGACCACCCTGACCGCCGCGATCACCAAGGTGCTCTCGCTGCGCGGGGGGGCACATTTTGTGGCCTAC
>CAIWXH010000743.1 GCA_903916565.1 uncultured Oscillochloris sp.
AGATCGCATCAGGGGGCAGGGCAAGCTTGGTTGTGCCCTGGTGCTGAATCATCCACAGCAGCGACGACTTGCCGATTTCATGCTCACCGATCAGCGAGAGGCTGCTCCCTTTGCCCAGCTCCTCGAAAATGCGGCGCAGCAACTCCTCGCGCCCAAAAAACGCGGTGGGGTCGTCAATGCGCCCACGGCGGCCAAAAGGATTGGGGGCCACTGGTGCGTGTGCCGTGCGCGGCGCGCTTTGGCTGGGGCCGGTCGGTGCCCAAAGCTGACCGTCGCGCAGCCGAGTGTAGAGCACCGGCAGCCACCAGTCGGGGCGGTCGTCGGCCACCGCGAGGCGGGCCATATTCACCGCACGGTCGATAGTGCCGTCGCGCAGCAGCTCGCCGAAAAACACGGGCGAGAAACGCTCGTTGGTGGCGAGGCTTAGCTCGCCCTGCATCGCCCGCACGGCGGGCACACCAGCCAGGCCCAGCAAGGGGCCGAGGGCCGCCAACGCCGCCGCATACCCGTCGCCAGCGCTCTCGCAGCTTGCCAGCACCACGAGCCGGGGCCGCCGCTCCTTCAGGCTGCGGAGTAGCTCGGCCAGCGCGCCGCCGTGCCGACGGTCGGTGTGGCCCTGTTCATTGACGAGATAGAGCCACGGTGTAGCGTCCACCAGCTTGCCGTGGGCAACGAGATAGAGGATGTCGCAGCCGTCGCGAAGCGCAGCACTCAGGGCGGCCCAGGTGGCGCCAATGACCGTATGGGCCAACGTGCCCAGCGCCGCCGTGACTCGCGCCGTCTCAGCCGTGGCGTCAATTGGGGTCAGGCGAAACTGCGCCAAGTCGGCGGGTGCGGCCACGGCGACCAGGGCGCGTAGCTGCTCTTTTGGCCGCAGCGGTAGCGGCGTATAGTCATCGCCACTGAGGTAGCGCGAGAGCAGCACGTCGCCGTCGCGGGCCAGCGCCCGCCCGCTCTGCGGATCGCGCAGCGTCTCCCAGCGCAGCGTGTGCAGGTCGGGCGGCAGCACGAGGCGCACCCGCAGCCGCTTCCCGGCGGCGAGACCAGCGGCGCGGCAGGCCAAAAAGGCGGCACGAGCCTTGGCCTCGGCAAAGAGCATGGCGCACAAGGCGGCGCCGTAGGCATCTGCATTGTGTACATGCCCCAATAGCGCATGCGGGTCAAGCGCGAGAGGGAAGGGGCCGTGACGAATATCCGGCTCCATCAGGCGCAGCGCGAGGCCAAGGCCATGGCCGAAGGGCGCGATGCTCAGCTCCAGGTCGGCATAGGTGGGTGTAGGCATTGCGTTCCAGTTGGATGTGCGTGATTCTGCGCGTGGGGTTCAATGCGCGTGCAGAGCATTGTATAGCAATCCTACAGGGGTTGTTGAGCGCCTGCCGGGGGACTGAAGTCCCCGGCTACGGGTACGAAGGCCGCCTGCGCGGCCTGAACAAGCCTGCGAAGGCAGGCTTCGCAAATCAAGAGCCGGGGGCTTCAGCCCCCCGGATTCAATAACCCGTATAGGATTGCT
>CAIWXH010000744.1 GCA_903916565.1 uncultured Oscillochloris sp.
GATGGGGCGGCCAGAACGCTGATCAATCAGAGCCTGAAGGCGCTGGCGACCCAGCTTGAGGAGCGGCGCATGCACGTGACGGAGCATACCGCCGAGGTGCAGGTCGCGCTGGCCGAGGAGTTGCTGCACGAGGCGGTCGCGCATCACGAGGCGGTCGCGCACCTTCCCGCCGAGCCGACTGCGCCGCCTGTTGGTGCTGCGCCGCCCCCGCCGACGGTTGCCCCACACGCGCTTAACAGCAGCGCATTCGCTGCGCCGCCCCAGGCAGAAGCCGCTCCTCGGCGCACGATCACCGTGCCGCCGGGCCAGGGGCTGAGTGATCGCGACTTGGCGCGTGGGGTCACCGAAGATTTCTTCCGCGAGCGCCCTTGGATGCCGTGGGTGATTATCGCGTTCCTAGTTGGCTATCTGCTCGGTCAACGCAACTAGCCGCTGCCCGCCATATCTGTCTGACAAGGAGGTCTGGCCCGTGACAACGATCACTGTCACCGTGAACGGTACGCCCTACACCCGCACTGTCGAGCCACGCACGTTGCTTGTCCACTTCTTGCGCGAACAACTCAATCTGACGGGTACCCACATCGGTTGTGATACGAGCCAGTGCGGCGCCTGCGTCGTCCACATCAATGGCGAGAGCGTGAAGTCGTGTACGACCCTCGCCATTCAGTGCGATGGCGCGACCATCACCACGATTGAGGGCTTGGCGCAGAACGGCCAGCTTCACCCGCTGCAAGAAGGCTTCTGGGAGAAGCATGGCCTCCAGTGTGGTTTCTGCACCCCCGGTATGATTATGGCCGCCGCCGATCTGCTCCAGCAGAATCCCGACCCGACCGACGATGAGATCCGCCACGGGCTTGAGGGCAACCTCTGCCGCTGCACCGGCTACGAGAATATCGTGCGCGCCGTGCGCTACGCGGCGGACAAAATCAATACCGTGGCGGCGGATTAGGACTTCGTCCGTCCACGTCTGACGGGTTGTAAAGAGGTTTTTTATGGAGAGGGCCAAGCCCTCTCCACGCCTCTCCTACTGAAAGGGAGTCAACGATGACCGCCACCGAGGTGAAGGAACGGATCGTGGGGCGTGCGCTCAAGCGCCGCGAAGACCCCAAGCTGATCCAGGGCCAGGGCCAGTATCTCGATGATATTAAGCTTCAGGGCATGCTGCACATTGCTCTGGTGCGTAGCCCCCACGCTCACGCGAACATTAAGCAGATTGATATAAGCCGGGCGCTCGCCCACCCCGGCGTCGTCGCCGTTTTCACTGGCGCGGAGATGCTCGACATCAACCCGCTGCCCGCCGCGTGGCAGGCCGGTGGCGTGAAGAATAACGCCGTGACGCCTCGCGCCCTTGCCGTGGGCAAGGTCACCATGGTCGGTGACCCCGTGGCCCTGGTCGTGGCCGAGGATCGCTACATCGCCCGTGACGCCGCCCTGCTGGTTGAGGTGGATTGGGAGCCGCTGCCCGCTGTGGTGGACGCGAAGCAGGCCGCGCAGCCCGGCGCTCCGCAGTTGCACGAGGCGGCGCCAAACAATATCGTCTTCGAGTGGGAGGCGGGCAGCCAGACTGACGCCGACGCCGCTTTCGCCAGCGCCGAGGTGCAGGTCAGTGAGCCGATTATCAACCAGCGGCTTATTCCGACGCCGCTGGAGACGCGGGGCGCCATCGCACGCTACGACAACGCCACCAGTGAGTTCACCGTCTGGATGACCTCGCAGGCGCCCCACGTCATGCGCCTGCTGCTCACCGCGTTTGTCTTCGGTATTCCCGAGACGAAGCTGCGCTGCATTTCGCCCAATGTGGGCGGCGGCTTCGGCCAGAAGATTTTTTGCTACAACGACATGGCTTTCACCATGTGGGTCGCCCGTAAGCTGGGCCGTCCGGTGAAGTTTGTCGAGGATCGCGCCGAGAATTATCAGTACTCGACCCACGGGCGCGACCATATCACCGATGCGGCGATCTGCGGCACGAAGGACGGGAAGATCACCGGCCTGCGCGTCAAGACCTATGCCAATATCGGCGGCTACTTCTCGACTATTGCTGGCGGTATTCCGACCACCCTCTACGGGCGCATCCTCAATGGCGTCTACAAGATCCCCGGCGTCTACGTGCATGTCACCGGCACCTACACCAACACCGCGATGGTGGACGCCTATCGCGGCGCTGGGCGGCCTGAAGCCTCGTATCTAATCGAGCGGATGGTGGATCGCTTCGCCGCCGAGCTTGGGCTGGACCCGGTTGAGGTGCGCCGCAAGAACTTTATCCAGCCCACCGATTTCCCCTACCAGAACGGCCTGGGCCTGCTGCCCTACGACAGCGGCAACTATGAGCCTGCGCTCGACAAAGCCCTGGCGATGGCGGGCTACACCGAGTTCCGCAAGGCGCAGGCCGAGGCGCGCACGCAGGGCCGCTACCTTGGCATCGGCGTCTCCTCCTATGTCGAAATCTGCGGTGTGGCCCCGTCGGCTTGGGTCGGCCTCAACGGGCAGGGCTGGGGCGCGGGCCTCTGGGAGAGCGCCAATGTGCGCGTGCATCTCACCGGCAAAATCGTGGTGACCACCGGCTCGTTGCCGCACGGCCAGGGCATCGAGACGACCTTCGCCCAGTTGGTCGCCGACGAGCTTGGGGTCGCCTACGAGGATGTTGAGGTGCAGTGGGGCGATACGCAGGGCACGCCGTTTGGCTACGGCACCTACGGCTCGCGCTCGCTCTCTGTCGGCGGTGTGGCGGTCAAGAAGAGCCTCGACAAGCTGAAGGCCAAGGTCAAGAAGCTGGCCGCGCACATGCTTGAGGCCAATGAGGTGGACATTGTCTTCGATGACGGCAAAGCCTTCGTGCAGGGTTCCGCCGACAAGGCTAAAACCTTCGCCGAGATCGCCGCGCAGGCCGCGCTGGCCTACAGTCTGCCGGAAGGGATGGAGCCGGGGCTGGACGAGACGAGCTACTACGATCCGCCGAACTGCACCTTTCCCTTTGGCACGCACATCGCGATTGTCGAGGTGGACACCGAGACCGGCCACGTCGCGTTGAAGCGCTACATCGCCGTGGACGACTGCGGCAACCGCATCAACCCGCTGATTATCGAGGGCCAGATTCACGGCGGGATCGTCCAGGGCGTCGCCCAGGCGCTGTACGAGGGCGCAGTCTATAACGAGGACGGGCAGTTGCTGACGGGCACGCTGATGGACTACGCGGTGCCGACGGCGGCGATGGTGCCGCACTTTGAGCTAGACCACACCGTCACGCCGTCACCCGTCAATGCGCTGGGCGTCAAGGGCGCGGGCGAGGCGGGCACCATCGGTTCGGCGCAAGCGGTGATTAACGCGGTCGTTGATGCCCTGACGCCGTTCGGGGTCAAGCACATACAGATGCCGGTTACGCCCGAGCGTGTCTGGAAGGCCATTCAGCAGAAGTAGGGAGCCAACGATGATCCCGAGTGCATTTGAATATCACGCGCCCACCAGTGTCGCCGAGGCGATCAGCCTGTTGGGCCAACACGGCGACGAGGCCAAGATTCTGGCTGGCGGTCACTCGCTGCTGCCTGCGATGAAGTTGGGCCTAGCCGCGCCCGGTGTGTTGATCGACATCACGAAGATCGCCGAGCTGCGCGGCGTGGTGATTAACGGCAACGTGAATATCGGCAGCCTAACCACCTGGGCCGCCATCGCGCAGCACGAGGGGCTGCGGCGCGTGCTGCCCGTGCTGGGCGAGGCCGTCAGTCAGATCGGCGACCTGCAGGTGCGTAATCGCGGCACCCTTGGCGGCGCGTTGGCCCACGCCGACCCCGCCGCCGACGCACCCGCCCTCACTCTGGCGCTTGATGCGGCCATTCGCGTTCACGGCCCCAAGGGCGAGCGCACGATAGCCGCCGTTGACTTCTTCACCGACATGCTCTCGACGGCGCTTGAGCCGGACGAGCTTCTTACGGCGATTATCTTCCGGCCCCTTGGTGCGGGCGAGGGCGCGGCCTACGTGAAGTTTCCGCACCCGGCTACGCGCTATGCCATCGTCGGTGTCGCCGCCTACATCAAGCTCAACGGCACCCATGTCAGCGCCTGCCGCATCGGGGTGACCGGGGCAGGGGCCAAGGCCGAGCGTCAGAACGACGTGGAGCAGGCCATGCTCGGTGGTGACGGCGGCGACGAGGCGCTTGCCACCGCCAGCCTGCGTGCTGGCGAGGGTATGGACATCCTTGGCGACATCCACGCCTCCGAAGACTACCGCCGTGCGATGGTCAAGGTCTACACGAAGCGGGCGCTTGCCGCTGCCGTAGCGCGGGCGCGTGGGTAGCGGGTTTGGGCTTGAGAGAAGCGTGGAGAGGGCCAAGCCCTCTCCACAAAAAACGCGATGCCCTATCTGCCAAGCGCCGGGTGGTTGCGCTGCGAGAAGATCGTGTCTACCGAAACCCCACTGTGAATGCGCTGAATGACCTCGGCGACGACGTGGCTGACGCTGAGGATGGTCAGTCCGGGCCAGTGCTTCTCGGGGGAGAGCGGGAGCGTGTCGGTGGTGACCACCTCGATCAGCGAACTGTTCTTCAGGCGCTCAACGGCGTTGCCAGCAAAGACCGCGTGGACAGTGCAGGCGTAGATCTCGCGGGCGCCCTCGCGCTCAAGCAGGCGCACAACCTCAAGAATCGAGCCGCCCGTGGCGATCTCGTCATCAACGATGATACAGCGCTTGCCGGCCACGTCGCCGATCAGGTTCATAATTTCAGGTGAGGTATGTTGGCCGTCGCGGCGCTCGAGGTGCTGGACGCGGCGCTTCTCGGCGATGGCGAGCGGGGCACCAATGGCCTCGGCGAAGTTACGGGCGCGCTTGGCGAAGCCCACATCAGGCGAGACCACGATAATGTCGTCCCAGCCCTTTTCGGCCCAGTAGCGCACCAGCAGGTGCATCGCGGTCAGTTCATCTACGGGAATATTGAAGAAACCCTGGATCTGACCGGCGTGCAGGTCAATCGTCAGCACTTGTTGGGCGCCGGCGGCCTGAATCATATCGGCCAGCAGACGCGCCGTGATCGGCACGCGGGGCTGATCCTTCTTGTCGGTGCGCCCGTAGGCGAAATAGGGAATCACCGCTGTCACACGGCCCGCTGATGCGCGCCGACAAGCGTCGAGCATAATCAGCAACTCCATGATACGGTCGCTCAGATTCGGCGTAGAGAGCGATTGGACGACGAAGACATCCTTCTCGCGCACGCTCTCGTTCAGCTTGATAAAGATGTTCTCGTTGCTGAACTTCACGACGGTCGCGTCGCCAAGCGGGACGCCCACCCGGTCGCAGATCAGTTGGGCCAGGGCGTTGTTGCCGTTGCCCGCGAAGATCCGCATCTCGTCAAAGCGGCTCCCCACATCACACTCCTTCCGGCGTCGTACACCGGTGCCAAATCGCTGGGGGGGCCAAGGCGATGGTGGCCCCGCTTGTCCCTATTGTACCTGAGCGTGTAACGCACGCGGTCAGGGGGTCACGCCCGCGAGCAGCTCGATGAGGCTCGCCCGCTCGATGCGTAGACCGGAGGGCAAGGTGTTGACCGCGACGGTGTAGTCGTCCTCGGCGGCGATCAGCAGGGCGCTGATTGTGGGGCGCTGAATGAGGACGGCGAGCGCCTGGTCGAGGCTAAGGGCGATCAGGCGCGGCGAACTGCCAAGGCTGGCGCTCTGGGCGAAGGCCAGGGCCGTGTCGGCGCTCTGGAAGGCCAGCAAGACGCGCTGGCGCATGGTGGATTCGCTGGCCTGCCCCTCGCCCCCGCCCCCGTCACTCGTGCGGTAGATGTAGAAGCGTTGCACCGCCACTTGGCGCTCGACCAGACGTGCGTACACCGCCTCTAGGGCCGCCTGGGCGGCGTGGGCGCTGTAGCCCTGCTGGCGTGCCGCGCCGATGAAGAGCAACGAGTCAGGCATAGGCTATGCTGCGCCCCCTTGTCCAACGGCGGCGGTGATCAGGGTCGCCAAGTCGTGCAGTTCGGCGGGGGTAATGCTGCCGGGCTTCCATGTGCCCACGGCGCGGTCACCTTCCCAGCGGGGAATGATGTGGACGTGGTAGTGGAAGACCACCTGGCCCGCCGCCGCGCCGTTGTTCTGAATGATGTTGAAGCCGTCGGGCTTGAGCGCCGCCGTCAGCGCACGGGCGACCGTCTGCGTCGTCAGCGCCACCGCGCTCACCAGTTCAGGCGACAAGTCGAGCAGGCCGGACAACTCGGCCTTGGTGATGACCAGCGTATGACCGCGTGAAGCGGGATTGATGTCGAGAAAGGCGAAGGTCAGCGCATCCTCGTAAACCTTCGCCGCCGGAATTTCGCCGCTAATGATGCGCGAGAAGATCGACGCCATAGTGCCTCCTGATCAGCCCGATAGCTCCACTGAGTCGGTCGCCAGTTTGCCCGCGTCTTCGGTGCCGTAGCGTTGCCCGAACCATGCCAGGGCCAGCGCGCCTAACAGCACCCCAAACCAGAGCGTGCAGAAGCGAATAAGGATGGTTGCCGTGGTCGCCGCTGCGGTCGCCATGCCCACCAACCCCACCAGCAGGCCCACGCTGCTCACCTCGCTGACGCCGAGGCCGCCGGGCAGAAACGAGACCAGCCCGAAGAGCGTGCTGGCGGCGAAGATGAAGGTTGCTTGGAGCAGCAGCAGCGGCGTACCCGCGCTGCCGAGGCCCACCAGCACATAGTAGAAGGCCACGCACTCGCAGCCCCACGACACAAAGCTGATCAGCGTCGAGATGAGCAGCACGCGCCAGTCGAGCAGCTCGCGGGTACTCTCATAGATCGTGAGCAGCCGTGGCGCCAGCTTTGCGCCCAGGGGCAGGCGGGCGCTGCGGTTGATCAGCGCCAGCGAAAGCGCACGATATTGGAGTACCACAATGCCGACGAGGGTACCAACGACGAGGATGGCGAAGATGACGCGGGCGGGCGGGTAGAGCGTGAGGCCCAAGGCCATCAGCAGCAGCATCGCCAGCCCGTCGGTGAGGCGTTCAGCCAGCACGATGGGTGCCGAGCGGGTGATGGGCGTGCCATTGAGCCGCCGCAGCAGATACGACTTAAAGACCTCACCGAGCTTACCGGGCGTCACCGCCATGACCATGCCTGAAGTGAAGATCAGCCCACTGGCCAAGCGACTGACGCGCTCGCCGCAGTGCAGGCGGCGCAGATAATATTCCCACTTGAGCCAGCGTAGCAGATAATTTAGGGCGGTGAAACCGAGGATGGCGGGGAGGAGTTGCCACTGAAAGACCTTGAGGGCGTAGCCGACGGCGCTCAGATCGCTGGCAAGGCCGATAACGATGACGACGGCTAAGCCGAGCAGCAACGAGGCGATGATTTTGCCCTGGAGGGTTTTTAGTGACATGCGGCAGCAGAACCAGTACGGCTTGAGATTGCCGCGATTATACCGCCCAGGCACCAGAAGCGCAACGCATGGCATTAGTCGTTAGACCGGGTTCTACCGTTTGGGCACGCGCAGAGCTTGTTGCTGCGTTCGGCCTGAAACCTGAAACCCGACACCTGAAACCTTGCCCTAGAGGATATACCCGCGCTTACGGGCGATCTCCTCTTTGTGCTTACGGAAGAGAATGTCGCGCTCGGTGCCCTTGAGATCGCGGCTGTAGGTGGCGAGCACTTTATCGACCTCAGCGTCGATCTCCTCCTCAAGCCGCAGATCCTCGATAATGAAGTCGAAGACCGCCTTGACCCGCGCTGCCCGCCCCGTGCCAGCCCTGACCCGCGCTGGCTCGCGGTACTCCAGCAACCCCTTTTGGGCAAGCTCATCGTGTAGACGCTCGGCGATGCGCCGCACCTTATCGTCCGTCAGCCGCATACCGTCCCTCCTTATCAGCCTATCGTTGGCCGCAGTATAGCACGCGCACTCTGTTGCGCCGACAACGGACGAACGCGCTGCACGTCCGCCCCGCGTCTTTCTAGCAAGACGAGCGTAGCGCAGCGAGCGCAGCGCAGAGCCAGCCGATGCGCTCGCCGTTTACGCGATAGCAGACGGCGGCACCATCGGAGTAGGCATCAAGCAGGTCAGCCGCACGCATTTGGCGCAGATGTTGCGACAGGGTTGACTGGGCGTGTGGGCCATCGTCAGGCAGGTGGAGCAAGATCTCGTTACCGATACAATCGGGGTGGTCAAGCACATAGCGGAGGATCGTCACTCGTATGGGGTTGCCGAGCGCTTTGCAGAGCTGGGCAAGGGCTTGGTCGCTGCACGCTGGTTCAGCCTCAGGCTTGATCATACGGCCCTCCTCTTCAGTGAGGATTTCTGACTATGCTACGCTTTCCGCGCAGCAGAGTCAAGGCTGGGCACGGGGCGCTACCATGCGCTGCAAAAAAAAGAACAAGGGGACAAGCTTCCTTGTCCCCTTGTTCCCCTGTCCCCGTGTCCCGAGCTACCCCCCCAACACCACCAGCGACCGCTCGACCAGCACCACCACCGGCGTCGGGAGCAGCCCAATCAGCAGGGTTAGCACCCCGGCGACGATAATGTCCACCGTGAGGCCATCGCCCAGTTCGGGGCGCAGGTCGCGCACCGGCTCTTGCATGAACATTCGCAGCACGACGCGCAGATAGAAGAAGGCGGCGATAGCGCTGGTAATCACGCCGACTAGGGCCAAGCCGCCTAAGCCACCCTCGTAGGCGGCGGTAAAGACGTAGAATTTCGCGATAAAGCCCGCCGTAGGCGGCACGCCCGCCAGCGAGAACATAAACACGGTCATCGCAATCGCCAGCCACGGGCGCCGCTGGTACAGCCCCGAGAAATCGTCCAGGCTCCAGGCAGCCTCGCCCCGCTGCTCAAGCGCAATGAGTACCGCGAACGCGCCTAGGTTGGTCAGGGCGTAGGAAACCATGTAGAAGAGGAACGCCTGGGTGCCGCGCTCGCTCGCCACCATAATGCCCATCAGAATGTAGCCCGCGTGGCCGACGCTTGAGTAGGCCAGCATACGCTTGACATTGGTCTGGGCGAAGGCACCCAGGTTGCCCACCACCATCGTCACCGCCGCGAGCGCCACCAGCACCGGCAGCCAGAAGGCGTGCATCGGCGCCAGCGCCAGCGTCAGGATGCGGAGCAGGGCTGCCAAGGCGGCGCCCTTGGTGCCGACGCTCATAAAGGCCGCCACTGGTGTCGGCGAACCCTCGTAGACATCGGGCGTCCACATATGGAAGGGGGCCAGGGCCGCCTTGAAGCTAAAGGCGATCAGCACCATGCCGGAACCCGCCAGCATCAGCGTCCGGCCCTCGGCGAGAAAGGCCGGTTGGCTCATGGCCGCCGCAATCCCCGCCAGGCTGGTCGTGCCGGTGGCCCCGTAGATCAGGGCGATGCCGTACACGAAGAAGCCCGCCGCGAACGCGCCGAGCACCAGATACTTCATCGCGGCCTCTTCTGAGGCTTGGCGCGGGTAGGCGAAGCCGGTCAGGATGTAGAGTGTGATCGAGAGCGCCTCGACGCCGAGGAAGAGCACGATCATGTCGGTGCCCTGCGCCATGACGATCATGCCAGCGACCGCGAACATCATCAGGGGGTAGAATTCGCCCTGCTCAATGCCGTGCCGAGGCAGATAGTCCAGCGCCATCGCCACGCTCAGCGCGCCGGTGAGCAGGAAGATCCAGGTCATCGTCAGGCTGAAGGGGTCGAGGACGATCATGCCGCTGAAGGTGCTGCCGCCCACGTTCCACAGGGGAATGCCCGCCAGGGCCGCCACCAGCATCCCGGCAAGCGCCAGGTAGCCGGTGATTTTCTTCTGCCCAGCGGGAATGAGGAAGGTGTCGATCAGCAGCAGAGCCGTCGCCCAGCCGACCACGATCAGTAGTGGGGCCAGGAGCTTGAGGTCTACGGGCGGGATCTGAATCGGCTCCATGAGCTATCTCCCAGCTACAGCGGTGGCCAGCCCGTTGACGACTTCGGCCACGCTGGTCTGCATGGGGCCGAAGAGGAAGGCCGGGTAGAGGCCGATGATCACAATCGGCACACAGAGGATGGTCAGGGTCACCAACTCGCGTCGGCTCAGGTCGGGCAGGGTCTCGTTCTCGGGGTTGTCGGCCTCGCCCATAAAGACGGCCCGGTACATCTTCAGCAGGTACATCGCGGCCAGCACCACGCCGAACACCGCGAAGCCCAGGAACGACCAGCCCAACTCAGGCGCGAGGAACGCGCCCTGCATAATCGTGAACTCGCCAATAAAGCCGTTCAGCCCTGGCAGACCTGCCGACGAAAGCGCCACCAGCAGCGTGACGCCCGCGTAGACCGGCATGATCTTCCATAGCCCGCCGTAGGCGCTGAGCTCGCGGGTGTGACGCCGCTCGTACAGCACGCCGACGACAAGGAAGAGCGCCCCGGTCGAGAGGCCGTGGTTAATCATTTGGATGATCGCGCCGGTTACGCCTTCGCGGTTCAGGGCGAAGATGCCCAGCACGATAAAGCCCATGTGGCTGACCGACGAGTAGGCGACCAGCTTCTTCATGTCGGTTTGGGCGAAGGCGACGATGGCCCCGTAGATGATGCCGATCACCGCCAGCACGCCAATCGCGGGTGCCGCCCAGCGCGACGCCTCGGGAAAGAGCGTCAGGCAGAGCCGGATCATCCCGTAGCCGCCGAGCTTCAGCAGGACACCGGCCAGCACCACCGAGCCTGCGGTTGGCGCTTCGACGTGGGCGTCGGGCAACCAAGTGTGGAAGGGCCACAGCGGCACTTTGATCGCGAAGGCGATGAAGAACGCGCCGAAGAGCAGCCGTTCAGTGGCGGTGCCAAGGACGAGTTGCCCCGACCGCAGGTGCGCCGCGAGGATGCGGAAGTCCAGGGTGCCAGTGTAGCCGGGCTGCACCGCGCTGATCGCCTGACGATCCAGTACGTACAGACCGACAATCGCCAGCAGCATCAGCACCGAGCCAGCGAAGGTGTAGAGGAAGAATTTGCGCGCCGCGTAGACTCGATTGTTGCCGCCCCAGATGCCAATCAGGAAGGTCATCGGGATAAGCGTGAATTCCCAGAAGACGTAGAAGAGCAGCAGGTCTTGCGTGACAAAGACCCCGGTCATCGCCGTGGTCAGCAGCAGCAGCAGGATCTGGAAGTTTCGCACTTCCTTGTGTACCGAGTCCCAGGTCGAGAGAACGATCACCGGGGTGAGGAACGTCGTCAGCAGCACCAGCCAGAGGCTGACGCCATCAATGCCAAGGCTGTAGTTGACGCCCCAACTCGGCAGCCAGGGCAGGCTCTCGGCGAACTGCATCACGGGTGCCCCGGCCAACGCGGCGGCGGGTGTCGCGGTAGGGCTGGACTGGAAGCCGAAGACCAGCGGCAGCGAGACGAGGAAGGTCACGACGGCCACGGCGAGGGCGATGCGGCGGGCGAGTTCAGCGGCCCCCCGTGGGACCAACAGCAGCAGCAGTGCCCCCAGGGCCGGCAGCCACAAGACGATGGAGAGAAGCGGAAAGCCTTGGGAGAACATTTCACCCCCTGAAAAGGTCGGCCAAGTTTTTTACCACAAAGCTCACGAAGGTTGGTGCCGACAACAACTTCACGCTTGGGCCACAACGATAACGGCGCGGTCATCCACGGCGCAGCACCGGCTGAGTCTTGCCTGAGTGCAAGTCTTCGTGGGCTTCGTGGTAAAGATCTGCCCTTCTGGCAGCAATGCAGACAAGATGCGTGAATGCTTTACAGTTCGGACACGTGCAGTGCTTGTTGCTGCGTTCGGACTGAAACCTGAAACCCGGCACCTGAAACCTTGTTTTAGCGCGCAACGATTAGCATGAAGCCCAGCACGAGTGCCGCGCCCAACGTGAAGACAAAGGCATAGTTCCGCACATAGCCCGTCTGGAGCTGGCGCACCTCGGTCGAGGCCCAGCCGAAGAAGCTGCCGACCCCAGTCACCAGCCCGTCAATGCCCTGCGGGTCGAAGACGCGGGCCAGGAAATCGCCAAACATGCGGAAGGGCACCACCACAAAGCGGTGGTAGGACGCGTCCACGTACCACGCCGCCTCCAGCGCATCCCAGATGTCGCCGCTGTAGTGGTAGGCCGGGTCTTGCCCGCCCACCTTGACCTTCGCGGCGTTAGTGGTGTAGAGCCACCAGCCAAGGAAGCCCATGCCGACGGCGCCCAGCGTCGCCAGCGCGGCCAGCCCGAAATTGAATTTGCCGACTTCCTCGTGCAGCACCGGGTGGAGCCACGTCGCCAACAGATGCGCGCCGGGCATCCCTTCAACAAAGGCCGGCACGTTGATCAGCCCACCGATGATCGCGCCGACCGCCAGCACCACCAGCGGCACCGTCATCATCCGCCCGCTCTCGTGGGCGTGATAGTGCGAGTCGCGCTGTTCGCCGAAAAAGACCAGCGCGACCTGACGGCCCATATAGAAGGCGGTAAGCAGCGAGGTCAGGAAGAGCAGCGCCAGTTGCGGCCAGAAGCCGAAGGCGATGGCGTGGGCCAAAATCTCGTCTTTGCTCCAGAAGCCAGCCAGGGGCACCATGCCAGCCAGCGCCGCCGCGCCCACCATGTATGTCCAGAAGGTCGTCGGCATGGCGGTACGCAGCCCGCCCATCTTCCGCATATCCTGGGTGTCGTGGGTGCCGTGGATGACTGAGCCAGAGCCAAGGAAGAGCAGTGCCTTGAAGAGGCCGTGGGTCAGCAGGTGGAAGATCGCGGGCACGTAGGCGCCCATACCGCAGGCGGCGACCATAAAGCCCAACTGCGACACCGTCGAGTAGGCCAGCACGCGCTTGATGTCCCACTGCGCGATAGCGGCGCTCCCGGCGATTAGTGCTGTTAGCGCGCCGATCCACATCACCCAGCTTTGGGTCGCGGGCGACTGTGTGAAGATCGCCTCGGTGCGGGCCATCATATACACGCCCGCCGTGACCATCGTCGCGGCGTGGATGAGCGCCGAGACGGGCGTGGGGCCAGCCATGGCGTCGGGCAGCCAGACAAACAGCGGCATCTGCGCCGATTTGCCGGTGGCACCGATCAGCAGCAGAAACGAGATGCCGGTGGCGACGGCGATGGGCTGCCAGCTTGGGCCAAAGTTCTGCCCCAGGATTTCTGGCACACGCTCGATGAAGCCGGGCAGAATATCGCCGCCGATCTGCACCGTGAAGAAAGTCAGCGTCTTGAAGTGCGAGAAGATCGCCAGCATCGCCAAAATGAAGGCCGCGTCACCGATGCGGTTGACGACAAACGCCTTCACCGCCGCCGCGCCCGCCTCCTTCCGCTCAAACCAGTAGCCAATCAGCAGGAACGAACAGAGGCCCACGCCCTCCCAACCGAGGAAGAGCAGGAGCATATTGTTCGCCATCACCAGGAAGAGCATCATGGTGACGAACAGGTTGAGGTAGGCAAAGTAGCGCACCACCCGCGAGTCGCCGTGCATGTAGCCCATCGAGTAGATGTGGATCAGGCTGCCCACGCCAGTGATCAGAATGATCATCACGGCGGTCAGCGGGTCGAGCATAATCCCGAACGGTACGCGCAGGCTGCCCGTGTTGATCCACTCCCAGGCGACAGACTGAATGCGGCGTCCCTCTTCGGGAAAGCCAGCCAGCCCAATCACCGCCACCAGCGTGACGAGAAACGAGCCGATCACCATCGCGCTGGCAACCAGACCGGAGGCGCGCTCTTGGCGGATCACAAACACATTGAGGAGGAAACCGACAAAGGGCAGCAGTGGGATGAGCCAGATCAGCCAGTTCAATATCGTCATGTTGCGCTAGCCCTTGAGGGAGCTGACCTCATCAATATCGGCGGTCTGCTTCGACTTGAAGATTGAGACAAGCAGGGCCAGGCCCACCGCGACCTCGGCGGCGGCCACGGTGATCACGAAGAAGACAATCACCTGACCATCAACGCTGAGCCGTTGGCGGGCGAAGGCCACCAGGGCCAAGTTGGCCGCGTTGAGCATCAGCTCGACCGACATAAAGACCACCAGCGCGTTCCGCCGTACCAGCACCCCCAACACCCCAATCATAAACAGGGCGGCGCTGAGCAGGATGTAATAGGAGGTCGGGACCATCGTCTCTCCCTTAGTCGCCGACTGGCGGCTTGGTCACAGCGGTATGGCGACCGCGCTGGTTAAGGACGACCACACCGATAACGGCGATCAACAAGATGACGCCAGTGATCTCGAAGGGCAGCAGGTAGCGCGTGAAGAGCAGCGCGCCCAGTGTGGCCGGGTCGCCAAACGAGGCCGTCGCCTCGCCGCTAGGGGGCATGGCACCGGCACCGCCCCGCAAAGCGCCAACCACCGTCATCACCAGCAACGCCAGTCCCAGCAAGAGGCTCAAGGGCCGCTGCCATGCGATGCGGTCGGTCGAGTCCTCGATCCGCTCGGCACCCAAGAGCATCACCACGAACAGGAACAGCACCATGATCGCCCCGGCGTAGACCGTAAGCTGAATGGTGAACAGGAAGGGCGACTGGAGCAACAGGAACAGCACCGCGATGGCGCCGAAGTTCAGCAGCAGAAACAGGGCGCTGTGGATCGCGTTCCGTACGAGCAGCATCGCCACCGCCCCGATGAGGGCCACCGCCGCCGTGATCAAGAAGAGGATGAGGTCCATCGTTACTCCGATTTTGGATTTGAGATTTGAGATTTGAGATTGGCGCACCAATCTAAAATCTCAAATCACCAATCTAAAATCCTAAATCACCAATCTAAAATCCTAAATCACAAATCAATCTGGGCGGGCGGGCTGGGCCGACGCGCAAGCTGCTTGAGCAGGGGCGACGGTTCGCCGTGACCTTTGTCTTGCGCCACTAGTAGCATCTCTTTGGTGTAGATCGAGTCGCGCCGGTCGTAGAACGACAGCTCGTACTGGTGTTCCAGCACAATCGCGTTGGTCGGACAGGCATCCTCGCAGTAGCCACAGAAGATACAGCGCAAGAAGTTAATCTCGTAGGTCGCCGCGTAGCGTTCGCCGTACGAGCGGGGATTGTCCGGGTCGTTCTCGGCGGGCACAACCAGGATGGCGTCGGCGGGGCAGGCGGCGGCGCAGAGCGAGCAGCCGATACAGCGCTCGGTGCCATCGGCAAAGCGCTTCAGCTCGTGACGCCCCCGGAAGCGCTCGCGCACTGGTCGCTTCACCTCGGGATATTCCACCGTCACGGGCTGGCGGAACATATAGCCAAAGGTGGTACGCAGCCCCTTAAATAGCTCTCCGAGCATGAGTACGCTCCTCTAGTCGTCCGTGGCGCGGGTGGCGGCGGGGATCATCGCCTGACTGCGGAGATCCTTCACATAAGTCACGTTATCAACGGGCTTGGGCACCTTGTTGAAGCTGTTGGCGACCGCCAAGGAGATCAGCCCAAGGACAAGCAGGATGAGGCCCGCGATGTAGCGGTTCGGCACCAGAACCAGCACCACCGCCGTGTAGACGATGTTGGCGAGGCCCAGCGGCAGCAGCCACTTCCAGCCCATGTCCATCAGGCGGTCGTAGCGCAGGCGCGGCCACGAGGCTCTGATCCAGACCGAGAGGTAGAGGAAGGCCACCAGCTTCAGCAGGAATGAGCCAAGCGAGGCGAGGCCGACCGCGATGCTCGCCGCCATCGGCCCAGCCAGCGGCTCGATCCCGGCACCCAGCGCCTCAAGGCCCGGAAAGCGCCAGCCGCCGAAGAAGAAGGTGACGGCCATCGCGCTGACCGCAATCAGCTTGATGTACTCGGTCATGAAGAAGAGGGCGAACTTCATCGAGCCGTACTCGGTGTTGTAGCCGCCTACCAGTTCCTGCTCGGCCTCAACAAGATCGAAGGGCGCCCGCACCACCTCGGCGGTCGAGGCGACCATAAAGATGATGAAGGCCAGGAATTGCGGCACGATGCCCCACAGCCCGCCCTGCTCATGCACAATCGTGGCCGTGCTGAGTGAACTGTAGGTCATCACGACGGCGAGCACCGAGCAGCCCAGGGCCAGTTCGTAGCTAATCAGTTGGGCTGACGAGCGAATGCCGCCGAGCATCGAGTACTTGTTGTTGCTGGCCCAGCCCGCCAGTGTGATCCCGTAGACGCCGATGCTGGTGACGGCCAGCAGGTAGAGTACGCCCACGTCAATTTCGGCGATCTGGAGGATGTTGTGCAGCCCTGCGGCGTGCGGGTCGGCGAAACAGGCCCGGTAGTCCCAGTTCGTGTTGAGACAGCCGAAGGGGATCACGGCCCAGATGATAATCGCCGGGATGACCGCCACGGCGGGGGCCAGCAGATAGACCGCCTTGTCCGCCGCCGAGGGGATGACATCCTCTTTAAAGAAGAGCTTGACGGCGTCGGCGACGGGCTGAAGGAAGCCATTCGGCCCGGCCCGGTTCGGCCCGATCCGGTGCTGGAAGCGGGCCAACAAGCGCCGCTCGAACAGCGTCAGGTAGGCGAAGGCTGTGGTGACAGCGATGGCGATCACCAAGCACTGGACGACAATGATGAGGAGATCAGGCCAGTTCATACATATCCCCGGAGGAGCGCAGCATGCTGCACCCTTACGCCAGAAGCTTGACGAGGCTGACCCAGGTGCGCGGGCCGGTCTGCACGCCTGCCAGACTGAAGCCTGGCAGATTGGCGGGAACCGCAACCACCCCTGCCGGCAACTCCTTGACCACACGGACGGCCACGGTCAACTGGCCCGCTGCCGACTCGATCCGCACGCTGTCGCCCGCCTTAATATTCTGCCGCTCGGCGTCGGCGCGGCTCAGGGCCAGATAAGGCTGCGGCACCTGGCGCTCAAGCAGCGAGCCGCGCAGCAGCAGGTCGCCATCGTAGGCCAGTGGCAGCGCCAGCAGCAGCAGGGGCCGCTCTTCGCTGGGCTTCGCCGCAGGGCGCACCACAAGGTTCAGGCTGGTCTTGCTGCCCTCGATCAGGCTGGGCAACTGAAGGCCGACGCCCTCGGTGTTGGTGTAACTGGTGCCGTCGTAGAAGACGGCCTCGTTGATCTGGCGCCCCCAGGTGCCCGACGTGCCCGTGGCGGCCAAACTCTGATGCGTGATGCCCTGGTACCCCGGCACGCGCTCGGCGATCTCGGCGGCCACCTCGGCGGGCGTCAGGAAATCCCACGCGACGAGTTCGGCCACAGCGACGGCGACGGCGGTGTTGGCACCCTTGGTCGCCTTGCCGCCATTGGTTGCGCTCTTCGCAGCGCCAACCCGCTTGACCGACTGCTCAACCAAAAGCCGAGCCACACCCTGGACGATCTGCCAGTCGGGGCGACTCTGCCCAACGGCGGGCTGCGCCTGCCGCGAGCGCTGCACGCGCCGCTCGGCGTTGGTGTAGGTGCCGTCGCGCTCGACCCCGCTGGCCGCTGGCAGCACCACATCGGCCAGTTGCGCCGTCTCGGTCAAGAAGAGATCCTGCACGACCACAAACTCGGCGGCTTCGATGGCCGTACGGGCGACGGGCAGGCTGGCCGCTGGGTCAAGCCCGGCGATCCACAGCGCCTTAACCCGCCCTTCTTTCGCAGCGCCCCAGATTTCGCGGGCGCCCAAGGCGCGCTGCGCGACCGGCACGTAGCCGGGACGCGCATCGGGGCGCAAGCCCAGGTCGAGCGCACCCCGGCTGTTGCCGCCGGACAGCAGCGCGATGAGGCCGCTGTTGGCTTTGCCCGCCTTACCCGCCAGCGCAGCCAGCGCCCCAAGCGTCTCGACGAGCGCCGGGCCAGCGCCTCGCGCCTCGGCCCCGTAGATGATGATGCCGTTCTCGGCCTCAAGGAACGTTTTCGCCGCCGCCTGAATGGTCGCCGCGCTCACGCCCGCCGCCTCGGCCAGGCTCGCCAGCGACAGGTCGAGGATGCTCTTCCGCAGTTGCTCAAGGCCATTGGTCTTTACCGCCAGCCGTCGGGTGCCCGCTTCGTCCAACACGGCGCGTAGCAGCGCACGGGCGAAGGCCAGCTCGCCGCCGACCTTGTAGCGCAGCACGGTGCCGCCTGCGTGGTCAAGCTTCGTCGAGCGCAGGCCCGCCACTATCAGCTTGGCCCCACGCTGCGCCATAGCGCGTAGCCGCAACACATACAGCGGTGCCTCTTCCTCTGGGTCAGCGCCCACCACCAGCACCGTCGTACCGGCACCCAGTTGCTCTAGGTTCGTGCCTTGGCCGACGCCCAGCATGGCACCCATATCGTCATAGTCGCCGTCGCTCACGCTGCCGATGGTGTGGTCAAGGTTGCCGCTCTCAAGCTGCTCGCGAAAGAGCTTTTGGAAGGCGTAGAGGTCTTCGTTGCTCAGGCGGGGCGCGGCAAGACCGGCAATGGCCTGTCCACCGTGGGCGCTCTGGATCGCCGCCAGTTTGTCGGCGACGAGACGCAGCGCTTCGTCCCACGTGGCCTCGACCAGCCGGTCGCCCTTACGAATGAGCGGCGTCGTCAGGCGCGTCTCATGCTCAACAAAGCGGTGACCATAGCGCCCCTTATCGCACAGCCAGATCTCATTGACGGCGCTGTTCTCGCGGGCCATCACGCGCATCAGCTTGTCGTGGCGCATGTCGTGGGTCATGTTGCAGCCGACTGGACAGAGCGTGCAGACCACCGGCTTCGACGACAGTTCCCAGACCCGCGCCTTAAAGCGAAAGTCGGCACTGGTCAGTGCGCCCACGGGGCAAATATCGGTTGTGTTACCCGAGAACTTACTATCAAAGGGTGGCTCGCTCTTCGAGATGATCATCCACTTGCGGCCCCGGTTGTCGCAGCCCAGCACCGGGTCGCCCGCGAGATCATCTTGGAAGCGCACACAGCGTGAGCAGAGGATGCAGCGCTCACGGTCAAGCAAAATTAAGTCGCCCAGCGGGATCGGCTTCTCGAAGTGTACCTTGTCGTCATAGTCGAAGCGGCTCGTCTCCGGCCCCCACTCCATCGTCAGATTTTGGAGCGGGCACTCGCCGCCTTTGTCGCAGACCGGGCAGTCGAGCGGGTGCGAGGTGAGCAGGAACTCCAGCACGCCCTTTTGGGCGAACTTCGCCTTCGCTGTGGCGGTCTTGATCACCATCCCCTGGCTGACCGGCGTGGTGCAGCCGGTCTGGAGCTTGGGCATCATCACGATGATCGGCTTGCCTTCGGGGTCAAGCAAGGGCTGTCGGGTGGCTGGATCAATCCTGGGCGTGCCAATCTCAACCAGACACATGCGACACATGCCGACCGGCTTCAGCTTCGGGTGATAGCAGAAGACCGGGATGTCCACCCCACCGACGCGCGCGGCATCCACCACCGTGGTGCCAGAGGGGACAGGAAACGTGACCCCATCAACAGTTATGGTTACAGTAGGCATTGGGCGAGGTTCCTCATCTGCTTAGCCAAACCGCCCGCGTGTGCGCTTCATGGGCACCGGGACGCCGACGCTTCGCCCGTTGATCGACTCGATGTCGTGGCCGCTGGCGGCAATAATCGCCTCGAACTCCTCGGGGAAGAGATGCAGCGCACTCTTAATCGGCATGACCGCGCTCTCGCCGAGCAGACAGAAGCAATTGCCCTCCATCTGGGTGTAGATGCCCTTGAGCGTCTTGATGTCGTCCGGCTCACCGTGGCCCTCGGCGGCGAGCCGGTGCAGCACCTTGACCAGCCAGTGGTTGCCTTCGCGGCAGGGCGTACATTTGCCACAGCTCTCGTGCTTGAAAAACTCATCCATCTTATAGGCCAGGTGCGGCGCTTTCACCGTGTCGTTGAGCACAATCACGGCGCCCGAGCCAAGCATCGAGCCAGCGGCAGCGACGCTCTCGTAATCGAGCAATGTGTCGAGGTGTTCCGCCGTCAGCCAAGGGGCCGAGGCACCGCCGGGGATGATAATCTTGACTGGGCGGTCGCCGCGCATGCCGCCGCCGTACTCCGGGCTGTCGATCAACTCGCGCAGCGGCACGCCGAAGGGCAGTTCGTAATTGCCGGGGCGGTTGACGTGCCCCGAGAGCGAGAAGCACTTCGTGCCGGGGCTTTTCTCGGTGCCGTGCGAGCGGTACCAGGCCGCGCCACGTTCGACAATCAGCGGCACGTTTGCCAGCGTCTCGACATTGTTGATAATCGTCGGCTTGCCGTACAGACCGGCGACGGCGGGGAAGGGCGGCTTAAGGCGCGGCTGCCCAATCTTGCCCTCCAGCGACTCCATCAGCGCCGTCTCTTCGCCGCAGATGTACGCGCCCGCGCCACGGTGGACGTACATATCCAGGTCGTAGCCGCTGCCGAGGATGTTCTTGCCGAGGAAGCCCGCCTTGTAGGCGTCGTCAATCGCCCGCTCCAAGGTGAGCGCAGCGCCCGCGAACTCGCCGCGCATATAGATGTAGGCGGTGTTGGCCTCAATCGCAAACGACGAGAGCGCCACGCCCTCGATCATCTGGTGCGGGTTGCGGTCAATGATCTGGTGATTGTTGAAGGTGCCGGGTTCCGACTCGTCACAGTTGCAGAGCAAGTAGCGCGGGAAGACGCCCCTGGGCAAAAAGCCCCACTTCACGCCGGTGGGGAAGCCCGCGCCGCCGCGCCCGCGCAGACCCGCGTCCTTCACCACCTGAATAATCTCGGTGGGGGTCTTCGTCTTCAGCGCGTTCGCGTAAGCGTCCCAGCCGCCCAAGCGCCGGTAGACCTCGAAGTTGTTGATGGCGGGGTGGTTCAGCTCCCGCATCACAATATATTCGCTGAGACCCATACGCTACCCCTTTGTTCCACGGGAAGGCCCGGCGCTCGGCGAGTCAAACTGGCGTGCCCGGTATGGCTCCTCGCGGCTGACGTGCGTCAGCTTGCCGCCGGAGCCAACCTCGAAGTCTTCGGCGAAGCGCCCCGAGACGCCGCGCTTCTTGCCGTCGGCAGCGCGGGCGCGCAGGTCGGCCAGCAGCGCCTCGGCTTTATCGGCGGTGACATCGTAGAGGTAATCGAGGTTGGCCTGGACGACGGGCGCACGGTCGCAGGCGGCGAGACATTTCACGCGCTGCACGGTGAACATCCCATCGGCGGTGAGTTGGTCTTCGCCGACGCCCAGCACGTGTGTGAGCGCCTCGACCAGTTCCTCGGCGCCCAGGTAGCAGCAGGGCACGTCATCGCAGACCTGGATCATCCAGGTGCCAACGGGCTGGCTGTAGTAGAGCGTGTAGAAGCCGACGACCTCAAAAACATCGGTGGGCGGCAGATCAAGAATCTCTGCGACCTCACGGATGGCCTCGCTCGACAGGTGGCCGTACACATCCTGCGCGAGATAGAGCAGCGGCAGGGTGGCGCTACGTGGCGAAGTGTAGCGGGCACGGATAGCGTCAATCTCGTCGCGGTGATTCGCTTGCAGTATGGTCATCGATCCACCTCACCAAGCACGGGGTCAAGGCTGGCAATCAGGGCGACGAGGTCGGCCATCAGGCGCCCATTGCCCATGTGGGCCAAACTCTGGAGGCTAATGAACGAGGGGCTGCGGAAGTGGACGCGCCAGGGCTTCGCGCTGCCGTCGCTCACGACGTAGCAGCCCAAAATGCCGCGTGGGCTTTCGATGCTGACGTAGGCGTCGCCGCGTGGCGGCTTGAAGCCCTCAGTCCACAGCTTAAAGTGGTGGATGAGCGCCTCCATACTGTGCGTAATCTCGCTCTTGGGCGGCGGGGCCACCTTGCGGTCGCTGGTCTGATAGACGCCGCTCGGCATCTCGTTCAGGCGCTCCCAGGCTTGCCGACAGAGGCTGATGCTCTGGCGCATCTCGGCCATTCGCACGCGGTAACGGTCGTAGATGTCGCCCTTCTTGCCAACGGGCACCGCGAAATCGTAGGTTTCGTAGCCGGTGTAGGGGATAGCCTTCCGCACATCGTAGGGGACGCCGGTGGCGCGCAGGTTCGCCCCGGTCAGCCCATAGGCAATAGCGGCCTCGGCGTCAATGACACCCACGCCGACGGTGCGCTCAAGCCAGAGCGGGTTGCCGGTCAGCAGATCCTCGTACTCGTCAACGTGGCCGGGCATAATCTTGAGGAACGCATCAACCGTCGGCAGGAAGTCGGCGGGCAGATCGTAGGCGAGGCCGCCGACGCGGATGTAGCTGGTCATCAGGCGTGCGCCCGAGACCAACTCAAAAAGATCTAGAATTTGCTCGCGCTCGCGGAAAGCGTAGAGGAAGACGCTCATCGCGGCAAGGTCGAGCGCGTGGGTGCCGAGCCAGACCAAGTGCGACGAGATGCGCTGTAGCTCGACCATCAGCACGCGAATGGTCTGGGCGCGTTCGGGGATCTCGACGCCAAGCAGCTTCTCGACGGTAAGCGCATAGCTCAGATTATTCGACAGTGGCGCAAGGTAGTCCATGCGGTCGGTGAGGACAACCGCCTGCTGGTAGGTCTTGCTCTCCATCGTCTTTTCGATGCCGGTATGCAGGAAACCGACATCGGGGGCCACATTGACCACCACCTCGCCATCGAGTTCGAGTACCAGCCGCAGCACACCGTGGGTACTCGGGTGATGCGGCCCCATGTTGAGAACCATCGTCTCAGTCGTACCGGCCAGCGCCGGGCCGGTGATATCCTGCGGCGTAGGGACGGGGTAGGTCATAAGTGGCACTACTCTCTGGCGAAGGGCTTCTGAGCGTAGATCCGCTCCTGATTAAAGGTAAAGGCGATCTCCTCGTCGCCGAGGGGGTGGTCTTTGCGCTGGGGGTGGCCGACCCAATCATCGGGCATCAGGATGCGCGTAAGCGAGGGATGGCCGTCGAAGACGATGCCCAGCAAATCCCAGGTTTCGCGCTCTTGGTAGTTCGCGGTGGGAAAGAGCAGCGCCAGCGTGGGGACGTGCGGGTCTTCCTCGGGGGCACCGACCTTCAGGCAGATGCGGTGCAGATGCTGCATGCTGACGAGATGCGCCACCACCTCGAAGCGCGGCGTGCGGCCCAGGTAATCTACGCCGCAGAGATTTTCGAGAAAGGTGTAGCGCAGCGCCGGGTCATCGCGCAACAGGCGGGCGACCGCGTCCCAATCCTCGCGGCGCAGCGTGATGCTTATGTCGCCACGAAACTCGCTGGTGCCCAAGACCGCCTGGGGGAAGCATTCGCGGATGAGGCCCAAGACCGATTCGTTGTCCATATACTCGCACGGGCGCAGCCACTGACTGCGCCGCTATCGCTTCACCTCAACCTGAAGCAGCGGCTGCTCAAGGCGCACCGGCGACTCTTTCTGGCCGCTGATCTTCTCGCGCATCACCTTCTGGTGCAGGAGCATAATGCCGTCAATCAGCGCCTCGGGGCGCGGCGGGCAGCCCGCGACGTAAACATCAACCGGGACAACCTCGTCAACGCCGCGCACCACCGCATAGTTATTGAAGACGCCGCCGCAGGCCGCGCAATCGCCCATCGCGATCACCCACTTGGGGTCGCTCATCTGGTCGTAGAGGCGGCGCACGACCGGGGCCATCTTGCGGCTGACGCGCCCGCAGACGATCAGCAGGTCGGCTTGGCGTGGCGAGGCGCGGTTAATCTCCATGCCAAAGCGCGAAAGGTCGTAGCTGGCGCTTTGGGCGCCCATCATCTCAATCGCGCAGCAGGCGAGGCCGAAGAGCAACGGCCACATCGCGTTGGTACGGCCCCAGTTGACCACATACTCAAGCGAGGTGGTGACGATACCGAGGTTGCCCGCCTTCTCTTCTATTCCCATTTGAGCGCCCCTTTCTTCCACTCGTAGACAAAGCCGACGATCAGGATCAGGAAGAAGACGCCCATCGCGGCCAACCCCGGCACGGCGAGTTGGCGGAAGACAAGCGCGTAGGGGTAGAAGAAGACGACCTCGATATCAAAGATGATAAAGAGCATCGCGACGACATAGAACTTTACGGGGATGCGGCGAATAGCCGCGCCGATTGGCTCCATGCCCGACTCGTAGGGGGCGAGCTTGCGAGGCGTGTCGTTTCGTGGCCCGAGCACCGACGAGGCCGTGATCACAAACACGGCGATGAAGGCGGCGACCAGGAAGAGTACCAGAATGGGTAAGAAGGAACCGAGCATAGAACCCTCTCAGGCGGCACACTACAGCGGGGCGCCTCTACGCGCACCATCGCGCGAGGTGCTCATAATTATGCTCACGACACACCGCCCGGCTGGGGTTCCAGTCGGAGATGGCGGGCAGATGACGTACACAGGCTTGCAGCAGGAATTATACGCATAATTAATATCGTGTCAACGGAAGGTAAAGCCTACGTGCTTGTCTTTGCAGCGCCTTGATGTTTCTTTACCAAGCCAAGGGTTCAGGTATCGGGTTTCAGGTTTCAGGCCGCACGCATCCTGCTGTGGGCTCTCGGGGAAACGGCGACGTTGCCTCCGCCCTGCGTACGATCCGCGCCGCAACATGATTAGCAGAGGATTGCTATATAATGGTACCAGTTTTCCCAACGTGTGAAGCTCCTCTCCTGAAGACTAGGGCTACGTCAAAGTCCCGCCGCGCAGCGCCGGGGGACTGAAGTCCCCGGCTCTTTTGGTGCGGAGCCTGCCTTCGCAGGCTCGTTCAGCCCGCGCAGGCGGGCTTCGCAAAACCTAGCCGGGGGCTTCAGCCCCCCGGCGGGCGACGTTGACGTAGCCCTACCTGAAGACGCAACCGCTTGCATCTCGCCTGGATTTCTGCACCTAAGACAAGGTTTATGGATGCTTTACAGTTCAGTCATGTGCAGAGCTTGCTGATGCGTGCGGCCTGAAACCTGAAACCCGACACCTGAAACCTTGTCTAAAGGCAATACCTACGATGACCACGCACAGCGCACCCGAAGGCGCGACGATCACGCTACAGGACGGCAAGCTGATCGTCCCTGACCACCCGATCATCCCCTTTGTCGAGGGCGACGGCACTGGCTCTGATATTTGGCAGGCGAGCGTGCGCGTCTTTGATGCCGCCGTCGCGAAAGCCTACGGCGGCACGCGCAAGCTGCATTGGTACGAGGTGCTGGCGGGCGAGAAGGCGTTCCGCGAGACTGGCAACTGGCTGCCCGACGCGACGGTCGCTGCGTTCGACACGTACTTGGTCGGCATCAAAGGCCCGTTGACCACGCCCATCGGCGGCGGCATTCGTTCGCTGAACGTGGCGCTGCGCCAGTTGCTCGATCTCTACGTCTGCTTGCGCCCAGTGCGCCACTTCGCTGGCGTCCCTTCGCCTGTGAAGGCACCCGATAAAGTAGATATGGTGATCTTCCGCGAGAACACCGAGGACATCTACACCGGCATCGAGTATCGCGCCGGCACGCCCGAGGCCACGAAGCTGCTCAAGTTTATCGAGGAGCTTTCGCCGAAGGACTTTAACAAGCTGCGCTTTGGCACCGCCGAGAAGACTGACCAGTTCCTGGGCCTGATTGGCAGCCCCGCCGAGCACAAGGTCGAGATGGGCGTCGGCATTAAGCCGGTCAGCCGCATCGGCACCGAGCGTCTGATTGGCGCCGCCATTCAGTACGCGATCACCTTCCAGCGCAAGAGCGTCACCATCGTCCATAAGGGCAACATCCAGAAGTTCACCGAGGGCGCCTTCCGCGATTGGGGCTACGAGTACGCCGAGCGCGTCTTTGGCGACTATGTGTATACGTGGTCGCAGTGGGAGCGCACAAAGTCAACTGATGGCGAGGCGGCGGCGAATGCCGAGCAGCAAGCCGCCTTGGCCGCTGGCAAAATCTTGGTGCGGGACGCCATCGCCGACATTACGCTCCAGCAGGTGCTGACCCGCCCCGACGAGTTCGACGTGATCGCCACGCTCAACCTGAACGGCGACTATCTCTCGGACGCGCTGGCGGCGCAGGTGGGCGGTATCGGCATTGCGCCCGGTGGCAACATCAACTATGTCACCGGCCACGCGATTTTCGAGGCGACCCACGGCACTGCGCCCAAGTACGCTCATCTCGATAAGGTCAACCCTGGCTCGGTCATTCTCTCTGGCGACATGATGCTGCGCTACATGGGCTGGGTCGAGGCCGCCGACCTGATCGTCGCGGCGCTGCAGAAGACCATCAACCAGAAGATCGTCACCTACGACTTTGCGCGCCTGATGCAGGGCGCCCGCGAGGTCAAGACCTCGGAGTTCGCCGACGCGCTGATTGCCAATATGGATCGCATCATTGGCGACGACAACCGCCTGAGCCACCCGGCGATTGGCCCCGCGCTGGTGCAGCATGTTGAAACCGAGACCTACCCGCGTCAGAGTGTCGGCGCACTCATGACCCGTGGCGTGGTGGCGGTGGCGGGCACGGCCCCGCTGCGCGACACCATCCACCTCATGCGCTCACGCGGCATCACCAGTGTGCTGGTCGAGCCAAACAGCAGCGGCGCGTGGGGCATTCTGACGATGCGCGACGTGCTGGACAAGATCGTCCGTGAGGAGCGCCAGATTACCGGGCTGACCGTAGACGAGATCGCCACGCGCCCGCTGATCACGATTACCCCCGATATGGCCCTCAAGGACTGCGCGGCCCTGATGGTCGCCAAAAAGATCCGGCGCCTCGCCGTGGCGAAAGACGGCCAGCCCATCGGCATCATCAGCGAGACCGACATCTTCCGCTTTGTCGAAGAGCAGCATTAGGCTCGGCCCTCACCCCCCTGCCCCCGCTCCCATAAAGGGAGCGGGGGAGCCGAACGCTCCCTGGTGCAGAATCCCCCCTCTCCCCTTGTGGGAGAGGGGCAGGGGGTGAGGGGTCAAGGTCGATGACGGCCTTACCTGAGAGTATCCCTTATGGGCACCAAACAAACATCCCCAGGGGTCGTGGCCGACAACCGCAAGGCCCACCACGACTACGACATCGAGGAGACCTACGAGGCGGGCATTGTGCTCACCGGCAGCGAGATTAAGTCGGTGCGGGCGAGCCGCGTCAATCTGCGCGGCAGCTACGCCCGCGTCTACAACGACGAGGTCTTTCTCTACGACGCGCATATCTCCCCCTACGAGCAGTCGGGCACGCTCTACAATCACGAGCCGACGCGCCCGCGCAAGCTGCTGCTGCACCGCCGCGAGATTAGCCGCATCAACGGGCAGATTCGCCAGAAGGGGCTGACCCTGGTGCCGCTGAAGATCTACTTCAAGGGCCGCATCGCCAAGATCGAGCTGGGCGTCGCCCGTGGCAAGAAGAGCTACGATAAGCGCGAGGACATCGCCAAGCGCGAGGCGGATCGCACCATCGAGCGGGTGATGAAGTCGCGGCGTCACGATTAACACACGTCACGGGTTTTACCACGAAGCGCACGAAGCGCACGAAGGCCGAACCGTCGGCGATACTACTGCGTGCGGTATCCGACGAGAACGCTCGCGCAACCCGACAGGGCTTTCCGAGAGGCACGATTAGCCTATGGTTGGCTACGTCGCGCTGCTTCGCCGCAACCGTAACTTCCGCCGCCTCTGGTACGGCCAAGTCGTCAGCCAACTTGGCGACTGGCTCGACAGCATCGCCCTCTTCACCCTGATGTTGCGCCTGACCGGCTCGGGCCAGGCCGTGGGCCTGCTGCTGCTGGCCGAGTTTCTGCCGGGTGCGGTGGTTGGCCCGTTCGCCGGCATCATCGTAGATCGGCTGCCGCGCAAGCTGGTGCTGATTGCCAGCGACCTGGGCCGCGCCGCGCTGGTGCTGCTGCTGCTCTTCGTTCACAGCCCCGCTGACCTGTGGCTGCTGTATGTGGCGGTGATCGCCAAGATGGGGCTGGCGGCCTGCTTCGAGCCAGCGCGCTCGTCAATCATCCCCAGCCTCTGCACCCGCGAGGAGTTGGTGGCGGCGAATGCGATCAGCGGCGCGACGTGGTCGGCCATGCTCGCCTTGGGCGCGGCGCTCGGCGGCTTGGTCGCCGGCACGCTCGGCGTCACCGCCGCCTTCCTGCTCGACTCGCTCTCATTCGCACTCTCAGCCGCGCTGATTGCGACGGTGCGCGTGGATGAGCGAGGGACGAAAGACACCGACCCGCGTGGCGGCAAGCTAGAACCTAGCGGTGAACATGCGCCGCAGGTTTTTTACCACGAAGCGCACGAAGCGCACGAAGGCCGAACCGCTGCTGACTACGCTCCGTGCCCAGCGAAAACGCCCGTGCAACCCAACGTTCGTCCTTCGTCAACGCTCGTTCATCAGGTCGTAGACGAACTGCGCGAGGGTCTCACCTACGTGTTCGCCCACCGCGAGCTTGCCTGGCTCACCTTTAATAAGGCGATCTGGAGCCTTGGGGGCGGCGTGCTGCTGCTACTGACGCTCTTCGGGCGCGAGGTTTTTCCCATTGGGCGCGACGGTGCCATCAGCATTGGGCTGCTCTACGCGGCGCGTGGGGTCGGCGCCGGGCTTGGGCCGCTGCTGGCCCTGCGTCTCGGTGGCAACGGCGACACCTTTTTGCGCCGTGCGGTCGGCGGGGCGTTCCTCATCACGGGGCTGGGCTACGCCGCGCTGAGTAGCACCCGTAGTCTGCCTCTAGCCGCCCTGGCTGTGCTCTTCGCCCACATCGGCGGCAGCATCCAGTGGGTCTTTAGCACGGCGCTACTCCAGACGCGGGTGCCCGACCGGCTGCGCGGGCGCGTCTTCGCCACCGAGTATGCGGCCCTGACCTTGACCACGGGACTCTCGGCGTACGCTACGGGCCTCGTGCGCGATGCGGGGGTGGCGCCGTGGGCGCTGGCGCTGGGGCTGGCGGGCATCTTCGGCGCCGCTGGTGCGCTGATGCTGGTGGTGCTGTGGCGTGGGTCGCCCAAGGCTGCTTGATTGACGCAAAGGCGCAAGGCCGGGAAGATCTCACGCAAAGCCGCAAGGTCGCGTAGGCAACCTTTGTTCCCCGTAGCCCGTGGCTTCAGCCACCGGGCGGGCGCGAAACAACCTGTATAGCTATACCACCCCTAGCCACGACTCGACACGGAGATCTACGACCTCCTGGATGCGCGCAAAGTCCGTATCGGCTGAGACAATCACGAGGTCACGGCTTTTGGCAAGCGCCGCGATCCAGAGATCATTCTCGCTGACCCCCACAGAGATGAGGGTTGCGCGACGGCGCTTGGCCCGTTCCTTGGGGCCGAACCGATCAATCAGGGCGGCTTTGAGCGTGCCATACCAGTCAGCCGCAGCAGGATCAATTGGGTACACGGGCAGGCTGGACAGCAGCGCCTCGACGCGAGCCATGTTCACGGTGCGCTGCTCGGACTTTGCTGCCATAAAGACCAGTTCGCCGCGCACAATGACACAGGTAGCCACTGCAACGCTCCCCAGGCTAACAAGGCGAGCGATGATCTGCGGGTCACGGTTGAGCACCTGGCTCAGGTGGTTGGTGTCGAGGAGGTACATTACCCCTCGACCGGCTGGCGGGTCGCGTAGACCTCGGCGATGCGCTCTGAGAGATCGCGGCCTTCCCACGATCCAACGAAGGCCAGGAGACCCGCCGCTGTTCCTGGCTCAGCGTTCGAGGCGACTGGCTCCAGCGGTGCCCCTGGCTCTGCCACAAGATCTTGCGCGATAAGCCCAATCAGCCGCGCTCGGTCACGCAGTGGTAGCCTTCGTACCACGGTCAGCGCCTCGTCAATGGTTGCAAGTGTCATCGCATCCTCCCTTCTCGCTGGCTGCATTCTAGCACGCAGCAGCGGCGACTGACAAAGCTGCCGAGTGCGTAACTTGGCGGTTGCAAAGTCGTCATTTGCCCCGCTTGCCTCTCACCCCCGGCCCTCTCCCTCACGGGGAGAGGGGAGATTCTGCACCAGACTATGTTCGGCTCCCCCTCATCGGGTAAAATGCCCCTACGCGCTCTTCTCCCTACCCGATTGCCCACGCCGAGGTGCCCCATGGCTACCCCCACCGAAGTCCAGCAGTTTATTCAGCATTGGGAGCAGGTGACGCTCAATGAGAAGGCCGTCGCCCAGTCGCACTTTAACGCGCTCTGTGCGCTGCTTGGCCTCAA
>CAIWXH010000745.1 GCA_903916565.1 uncultured Oscillochloris sp.
CCCCGGCCCCTCTCCCACAAGGGGAGAGGGGAGATTCCGCAGTAGGAAGCGTTCGGCTCCCCCTCTCCCGCGCTGGGAGAGGGGGCTGGGGGGAGAGGGCAGGCGCGGCAACCGGACTTTGCAACCGCCATGGCGCGCAGCGCACGCAGGTTGCCGCCCCATTCGGCGGCATGCTATACTGAGTCAACCAGCCGTCCGTCCCTCATTATGTGGAGAGTTCGCCGTGAACTCCGAGCCAGCCGCGCTATTGGAGTCCGCCCATGCGATCATCACCGAGCAGATCGGGCAGTTGCGTGCGCTGCATCAGGCGGCGCAACAGCGTCTGGCGACACTCGAAAATGACGTGCGGACAGCCGAGCGCCAGCTCGACGAGCTTGTGACGCAGCAGCGCTTCGCCGCCGAGCGGGGGCTGCCGACGACCGGTGCCCTGGAAGAGCGCCAGCGCCAGGCCCGCGTCACGCACGAGACCCGCGCCCGCCAACATATCGCGATGCGAAGGGCGATCCGGCAACTCGACCAACTGGTCAGCCAAATTGATATGAGCAGCGCCACCTTGCGCGGGGCCAGCGAGGGCGAACCCGCCGACCCGTGGGTGCAGGCGCTGCGCGCCCAGGTGATTATGGGCCGCGAGGAGGAGCGCAGTCGTCTGGCCCGCGAGGTACACGACGGCCCCGCCCAAGTACTCGCCAATGCCCTGATGGGCCTCGAACGCTCACAGACCTTGCTGGCCGAAAGTCGCCACGACCGCCTTGGCGAGTTGTTACGCCAGATGGGCGAAGCCGCCCGCGAGGGGCTGCGCGAGGTGCGCGGCTTCATCGCCGATCTGCGGCCCGGCAAGCTCGACGAGCAGGGGCTGGTTGGCGCGCTGCACGAGTATGTGCGCCGCTACCGTGACACGGTGAACGCCGCCGTCAGCTTCGAGGCCGACCCGCTGCCGCGCCTGTCCACCGAAACCGAAATCGTCCTCTACCGCATTGTGCAGGAGTCGCTCCAAAACGCCCGGAAACACGCACGCGGCGCCCCCGTCCACGTAAGCCTGAGCCTACGCCAGGATCGGCTGACCCTGAGCATCCGTGATGAGGGGCCGGGCTTCGACCCGCGTGAGGTGGCACGCCGCGCCGGGCGCGAGAGCTGGGGGCTGACCAGTATGCGCGAGCGCGCCGAGCTGATTGGCGCCCGCTACCTCGTCACCTCACGCACCGGCCACGGCACCGAGGTCGCGGTGAGTCTGCCCCTTCGCGTGTAGCCCCGGCGCCCCGGCGCTTGCGCTTGTCTGTTGAGGTGCCTATGTCGAATCCGACTCGCGTGCTGATCGTTGATGACCACCCGCTCTTTCGTCAGGGCATTCGCTGGAGCCTGGAGGACGCCCAGGATATTCAGGTTGTCGGCGAGGCGGAGAACGGCCAGGAGGCGCTCAAGCTCACCGAGCGCTTGAACCCCGATGTGGTGCTGGTCGATATTAACCTCCCCGGCCTCAACGGCCTTGAAGTGGCCCGCGTGATTAAGCGCCGTGACCCGCGCATCGGCATTATTGTGCTCAGCGTCTACGAGGATGAGGATCAGCTTTTTCAGGCGATTAAGGTCGGTGCCGCCGCCTATTCGTCCAAGGATGTCAACCCCGAGGAGTTGCTGCGCTTCGTCCGCGAGGTCGCCAAAGGCAAGTACCTAATCAATGAAGCCGTGATGGCGAAGCCCAATGTCGCCACCCGCGTGCTGCACCAGTTCCGCGAACTGGCTGCAACTGAGGACGAGCAGACCACCCCGCTCTTTGCGCCGCTCACCAGCCGCGAGATTGAGATCCTCGACTGTATCGCCCGTGGCCTTGCGAATAAAGAGATCGCCACCGAGCTGAATATCAGCGGGCAGACCGTGAAGAACCACATCACCTCTATTCTCTCCAAGCTCCAGGTGAACGACCGCACCATGGCGGTGATCTACGCGATCAAGCGGGGCTGGATCAAGATGGGCTACAGCGCCGGCGAGGACGCTCCGAACGATGAGTGATGCCGCCCCCAAGTCTAGCCGAAAGGGTCACGATGCGCCTCCATGATGCTCTGGCCGCCGAAGTTGACGCCCTGGCCGCACGCTACGGGCAGCCCACCGTGGTCGAGGCCGCCATCCCCGACGCCGCATTCGACCCGCTGACGAAGACAGATCGCTTCGGCGAGGTCTGTATGGTCATCCGGCGACCCGACGGCCATCTGCTGACCGCCTGCAAGACGTACTATCCCCCAGAAACGTTTCGCCTGCTGACGGGCGGCATCGCCCACGGTGAGCCAATCGAGGCGGCGCTGTTACGCGAGGTGGAAGAAGAGACCAGTCTGGCGGTGACGGTCAGGCGCTTTCTGGCGGTGATCGGCTACCGGGCACCGCAGACTCCGCCCGGCCTGCACGCCTTCTACACCTTCGCCTTCTTGCTTGATGAGCGCGGCGGCACGCTGGCGGTGCAAGATCCAGAGGAGCGCGTGGCAGCCTTTGGCGAGGTCGCGCCCGTCGAGTTACTCGCGATGGCCGAGAACCTGGAAACCATTGCGCCGCGACACGACCCCGAGATTGGCGGAAATTGGCAGAGTTGGGGCAGCTTCCGCGCCGTGGTGCATCGCGTGGTCGCCAAGGCGCTTGACGTGCCTGGGGCGAGCGGGCGAGCGTAGCGACGCCTCTCGACTGGGAACTTCGCTACGGCAGCAAAGACCTGTCAGGTGCTGCACCTGACAGGTCTTTGGGGTTGATCCGGTACCATGGGTGCTGCGACCGCTACCGCCTAATGTGGCCCCTGGTCAAGATCGTGCAGCATCTCCTCGGGGTGCTGGCGAATCTCAAGGTCGCGGGCCTCAATCTCTTTACGGAACTCGCGACGCAGTTTGGCGGCGGCCCAGCGCCGCCGTTGCTCGGGGGTGTCGATGGGGGCGGGGTCAACCGCCTTGGGATTGCCCGCTTCATCCACGGCGACCATCGTGAAGTAGCAGGTCAGCACATGGCGCTGGCTGCGCTCGGTGATATTTTCGGCGACGACCCGGATGCCAATCTCCATCGAGCTGGTGCCCGTGTAATTGACCGAGGCGTGAAAGGTGACGAGTTCGCCGACATGGATGCGCTCGTGGAAGACCACCCGGTCAACCGAGACGGTGACGACGTAGGCGCTGGAATAGCGTGAGGCGCAGGCAAAGGCGACCTGGTCGAGGAGTTTGAGGATATGTCCGCCGTGAACATTGCCCGAAAAATTCGCCGTGTCCGGCGTCATCAGCACCGTCATATCCAGGGTACGGTAATGCCCCCCCGTGTCTAAGTAGCATTTCACAGACCGTTCCTTCGCACTTCGCAGGGCGCTGCAAATCACTAGACTGCGCTCAGTGTAGCACGCCTAGATACGCCACATGCGCTATACTGGCGCCGATTCTCATGGCGGTTGCAACGTCGCGCTGTGAACCCGCGCCCGGTGGCTGAAGCCACGGGCTAGTACCTGCAAAGCCCGCTGAAGCGGGCTGCCGAGCCTGCGAAGGCAGGCTTCGGCGCACGGAGTCGGGCGCTTCAGCGCCCCGGCATGCGACTTTGACGTAGCCCTGCACCGACCCCCGATGACCACAGGCAGGAGTTTTCATGGCCGCCAGCAGCGCGCCCAGCGTGCCTCTTTCTGTGCTGATCGCCTGTGCGCCTGAGGATGCTTTGGCGGTACGCGCGCTCGCGCAGCGCCTGCGCGTTGATGGCATGAACCCCGCCCTGGTCGCCGAACCCACGCCGCCCCGTGCCCTCCGCGACGCCCTGGCAACCGCCGCCGCTGTGGTGGTCTGCCTATCGCGTCGGGCGGTACCGGGTGGTCAGTTGGTCCCCACGCTCGCGCATCTGCTTGAAGTGCTGGCGCTAACCAATGCCCCCCAGCGCCTGACCCTGGCGCTACGCCTGACGAGCTGCGCGGCGCCGTCGGCGCTACGCGCCAGCGCGATCTGCGACCTCTTCAGCGCCAGCGGCTACGAACGACTGCTGGCAGCCCTGCGCGATCACGCCACGACGCTTGCACCGCCGCCGCCCCTGCCGGTGCCCGAGCCGCCCCCGCCGACCATCCCGGCGCTGCGCCTGCGGGGCGGCTTTGGGCTGCCCGCGCTTGAGCAGTATGGCCTCGTGCGGCGCCTGGGGCGCGGGGTGGCCCGCGCCATTTTCATGGTTGACGCGCAGCACGCGCTGGTGGTCTCGGGCGGCGGCCCCGCCCTGACACCCCTGGCGGGTGGCCCGCCCCTGTGGGCAATAGATTGCCCCACGAGTTGCGCCGCCCTCAGCCCAAGCGGGCGCCTGCTGGCCCTGGCCGCCAGCACGCAAATCTTCCTCTGGGATTTGGCCGATGGGTCGCTGCGCGGTCGCTGCAAAGGTCATACCGAGCCAATCAGCGCGCTGGCCTTCGCCCCCGATGCGCGCACGCTGGCCTCGGCGAGTCACGACCGCAGCGTGCGCCTCTGGCGCACGGGCGGCGCTGGACACCCGCCCACCCTGCTGTCCACGCTGCCCAAGCACGCCGCTCAGGTGACTAGCGTCGCCTTCAGTCCTGATGGTGCCCTGGTAGCCGCAGGTGACGCCGACCGCACCGTACGAATCTGGCGCAGCCTCGATCAGTCGTGCGTGCAGAGCTTGGCGGGCCACGGGGGCGCGGTCGAGACGCTGGCCTTCAGCCCCGACGGCGCCACGCTCGCCGTTGGCGCACGCGGGCGCCAAGTGCGCCTGTGGGCGACCGACACTTGGCGCGTAACCGTCACCCTGGCGGATCACGGCGGCGCGGTCGAGACGCTGGCCTTCAGCCCCGATGGTGCCCTGCTGGCGACGGGCGCCACCGACCAGCACGTGCGGCTCTGGCGCTGCGCTGACGGGACGCTTCAGCACGTGTTGCGCGCCCACGCTGGCCCAGTGACGAAGCTGGCCTTTAGCCCAGACGGCGCCACGCTCGCCAGCGTGGCCGAGGATGCGCGGCTGCTCACCTGGCACGTCGCCGACGGTGTGCAGCGCGGAACACTCCGCCCGCTGAGCGGGCGCGTGACGAGCCTGGCCCTAAGCCCTGACGGTGCCCACCTGGCCGTCGGCACGAGCAACGGGGCCATGGCGCTCTACGATCTGGCGGCGGATGAGCGGGCGGGTTTGCGCCAGCATGAGCCTCGCGGGGCCATCCTCAGCGTGGCCTTTGCGGCGGGCGGGCGGCTGGTGAGCGCCGCCGCCGATGGGACAGTTCGCGTCTGCCAACGCAGTGACGGCGAGTCGCGGCTGCTGCTTCAGACCCACGGCGCGATGGATGGGATGTGTCTGGCCCCTGATGGTCACTTGCTGGCGCACAGCGACGGCGCGGCGACGGTGCAACTCTGGCGGCTCGCGGGTGCCGATGCGCCGCCCGGCGGCACGTTCTGGTGTGTGCTGCGCGGGCTGCGGGGTCGCCCGCGCCTGATCGCCTTCGCCCCACGCGCCGACGCCGTGGCGGTGACCACCGACGATGGCACCGTCGCGCTCTGGCGCATCAGCGACCCGGCGGGCGAACGTGAGCCA
>CAIWXH010000746.1 GCA_903916565.1 uncultured Oscillochloris sp.
GCTCCAGGCCGCATAAAGCTCCTCGACATTCACCACTGCAACGGCGTAGCCCTGATGCTGGCGCTGCGTCACCAGCGGCGCCAGCGCCTCGCGCAACGCCGCTGGCACGATGTAGACGACGGTCGCCGCACGCGGGGCGGCAATGTCCGAGGCGTGCCAAGGGGCCAGGGCTGGCGCGTACAATGTGCCTGGCCCGCTGACGAGGTAGTCGCGGGCCGACGGGCCATCCTCGAAGCTGAGCGTGGCGCCGCCAAGGTCGAGGCGCTGCGGGGCTTCAGGCTCAGTCACATCGTACAGTGACCAACCCGTCGGCGGGGCCGTAAGGGTGTAGCGCCAGCTTCCCGTAACGCCACTAAAGCGGGCACCGCGCCCACCCAGGACAAGCAGCGCCGGTCGCTCCCAGCTCACCCGGTCGAGCAGCACGCCCGTCGGCACGTCGCCCGCGCCGAGCGTGATGGTCAGCGCCGTAGCCCCGTCTGGCAGCGCGAACGTGCTTGACCCGAAGCCCTGGCCGCTCCACAACTCGGCAGCGGTAGCCCCGCCGAGTTGCACATCCAGGTGAACGGCGGTGCCTTGATAAAGCTGGCCGGTCACCGTGAGTGTGGCGTCACCTGCTGCTGGCGGGAGGTTAGGGGCGAGCGTTAGCGTGTGGACAGCGGTAGCGCCCACGTCGGCGCGCAGATCGGCGGCGAACCACTGGTCGCCGTCGGGGCCGGGGCGGCGCGAGTCATAGTAGGCGGGCGTGTAGGCCAAGCCGCGCTCACGGGCGCTGGTCAGCTCGGGGGCGCTGCCAGGGGCGACCGAGCGCACCAGCAGCGTCGGGGCAGCGGTGGCCTCGGCGGTGAGCCAGTAGGAGTCGGCGGCGTTCCAGCGGTCGCCTGGGGGCGGCGCGTAGAAGCGCAGTTCGTCGGCGGGATCGAGCCGCCCGTCGCCGCCATCGCGCAGTTCTAATGGCACGGGACGACCGGCACGGCGCAGCCAAAGGTGCGCCGGGTCAAGCTGCGTCAGGTCGAAACCAGCGGCGGCCAACGCCGCGCCCGTGACCCGCTGCACCCCGCCCATGCTCACGCTGATGAGTATGGCAGCACGAGCAGCGGCGGGGTCGGGCTGCGGTGGCACCGCTGGGGTCGCCCGCAGCGGTGTCACCGTGAGCCATGCGCCAAAGGCGAGCAGCACCAGAAGTTGGCGCATAGCGGGCACTCCTGGAAAGCCTGTGCGCTGTACTAGCGCTGACGCCCGCGTCGTTCGCGCAGCATAAAGCCGCCGATGAACAGCGCGATCCCGATGAGGCTGAGCAGACCCGTGGGCAGGTCGTGATCCGAACTGCCGGTGGCGGGCAGCACAACGGGCTTGGGCAGCGCAGTCGGGGTCGGCGGCTCCAGCGTGGGCGACGGGGTCGGCGGCTCCAGCGTGGGCGACGGGGTCGGCGGCTCCGCCGTAGGTAACAAAGTCGGCGGCTCCGCCGTAGGCGACAGGGTCGGGGTGGCGGTCGGATCGACGTGCGGGCCATTCACCCGTTCTTCAACCGGCACCGCAGCAGTTGGCGGCACGCTAGTCGGCAGCACCGCTGTCGGTGGTGGCGGCGCAGTTGGCACAGGCGTGTCGGACGGTGGTGGCGGCGGCGGCTCGGCGGTCTGGGTTAGCGCCCGAAGCGGCAAGCGCTGGTCGGGTCGTGCGGCGGCGGGCGTGGCGAGGCCCATCAGCAGGGCGGCGGCCAACATGGCGACGGCGAAGATCAGCGGGTTCTTCATATTCCTACCAGAGCGCGGCGGCGAGCAGACCAGCGCCGCCGCGCCCGCTTGCCTGTCACCGCATGATGAGCGGCATAAAGGCGCGGAATGAGCTGACGGTGACGGTCTGGATGGCAGCGGTGGCGGGGCCGTACTCGTACGTCCCACCATCCAGTTCGACCTCCTGCAACCAGTAGCTGTACTGAACATCCGGCGCAGCGTCGGCGTCCACCCACACGTAGGTCGCCCCAAGCTGCGGCCCGCCGTGGGCCAGAATGAGCTTCGGCGTCACCTCAACCGCGCTGGCGCGGGTGCCGTCAGCGCTACGCAGCAGATGGAAGCCCCAAGTGTTCCACTCGGCAGCGGTGGCCCAGCGGAGGGTCACGCCGCCCGCACGCGCTTCCGCCGTGAAGCTGCTGAGCGCGACTGCCGTGGGATTCACCAGACCAGCCCAAAGGGCCATGTTCCGGCTTCCTGGCACCAGCGTCACCGGCGAGGTCTGGCCGGTCAGCGGGTTGGCGTCACTGTCGCCCGCCGCATCGCCGACATTGGGCGTGGTGAAGGTGTAGCCGGTCGGCAGACCGCTGAAGCGCACCAGGTAGTCACCGGGCACGAGGTAGTCAATCAGATAGTGCCCGTCGGCGTCGGTGATGGCGGTGATGGGCTGGCCCGCCGCGTCGCGCACCGGCGTGCCATCTGGATAGAGGAGCGACACCGTCACACCAGGCACCCCCGGCTCGTCGGCGTCCTGGCGCCCGTTCCCATTGCGGTCATACCAAACATCGTTGCCCAGCGCCGCTGGCCGGAAGAGGCCGAAGTCTACGGTCTGATTGCCGTTCACGCCGTCGCCATCTACGGCGGTGTCAGGCTCGGCCTGACTGAACAGGGTGAGCGTGCCGCTACGAACGCCACCGGCGACGGTGCTGCCGTTGTCGTCGTTGTCGAGGTTCGTGTCAGGCGCGGGCGCCGGCTCGGAGGCACCGGTCGCGACCCCAGGCGTGCCGGTGCTTGAGCTATAGGTCGCGGGCGGGGCAAGCTCGACCGTATAGTTACCGGGCGTTAGCTGATCAAAGTTGTAGTGCCCGTCAGCGTCGGTGGTCGTTGTCGCGATGGGCGTCGGGCTGTCGGGCGTGCCGTCGGCATTGGCGTCAGTGAAGAGACTGACGGGCACCTGTGGAATGCCCACCTCGCCCGCGTCGAGCGTGCCGTTGTTATTCACATCGTCCCACACCTGATTGCCAAAGTTCACCGCCTGGTACAGCCCAGCGTCCCAGGTCGGGTCGGCATCGCCCAGCTTGATCACGATCAGCGGCGTGGTGCCCATGGTCGCGTCGGCGTTGCTGTCGGCGTCAGGGTTACTGCCCTGGCCCACCGGGCTGAAGAGGTAGCCCGTCGGCAGCGTGAAGCTCAGGCGGTAGTCGCCTGGGGGCAGATGCGGGAAGCTGTAGAAGCCGTCGGCGTCGGTCGTCCGGGTGTCGAGATTTGCGCCGGTGCCGTCGTGGAGGGTGACCAGCACATTCGGCACGCCGACTTCGCCCGCGTCTTGCAGGCCGTTGGCGTTCTTGTCGAGCCAGACCCGGTTGCCCAGACCAGCGCCGTAGCTCAGGCCAGCATCCCAGGTCAGGTCAGTCTCGCCGGGGGCGAGCGTCGTCACGGCGGTGTTGCCCGTCACCACGTCGGCGTCGCTATCAGTCGCGCTGCCAGTGCCCAGCGGGCTGCGCTGGTAGCCAAGCGGCTGGCCGATGTGCAGGAAGTACTGGCCGGTCGGCAGCCGGATAAAGCGGTAGTCGCCCGTCGGGCCGGTGGTCGTCGTCGCCACCGTCACATCGTCGCCTGTGCCCGGCAGCCCATCGGGGCCGGGGGTCAGCAGCGTCACCGGCACGCCAGCCACGCCGGGTTCGCCCGCGTCTTGCACGCCGTCAGCGTTCTGGTCAAGCCAGACCCGGTCGCCGATAACGGCGGGCTGGAAGAAGCCGAAGTCCAGGCTCAGGTTGCTCGTGGTGTCGGGCGCTGGCGTGTCACCGTCGTTGGTTGGCTCGTCGCCTGAAGTCAGGGTAATCGGACGACTGGCCGCGAGTTGGGCGATGCCCACACCGTTGTCGTCGCCGTTGAGGTCGCCGTTAGGGGTCAGGGTCGTGGTGATGTCTGTCGAGGACTCGTAGCCCGCAGGCGCAAGCACCTTCACCACGTAGGCACCGGGCCGCAGGTTGGTGAAGCTGTAGACGCCCGTCGCGTCGGTGGTCTGCGAAAGCACCGTGGTGCCGCTCAGGTCGGTGACGGTGCTAAGCCCATTCGTGGCGAAGAGATCCACCGTCGCACTCACAATGGGCGTGTCAACCCCGGCGTCAAACACACCGTTGTCGGCGAAATCCTCAAAGACCAAGTCGCCCACGCTCACCGGGCGGAAGAAGCCGAAGTCTACACTCAGGTTAGTCGTCGGGTCGCTGTCGCCGTCATTAATCGGCTCGCCGTTCGAGGTCAGAGTGACGATACCGCTGGTGGCGCTGTTCACGCCCTGGCCGTTGTCATCATTATTGATGTCGTCATTGGGCGTCGGCGCGTCAAGTTCGGACGAGCGGTAGCCCGCTGGCGGCGTCACCTGCACCCGGTAATCACCCGGCTTGAGATTGGTGAACAGGTACAAGCCGTCGGCGCCGGTGGTCTGCGCGATCACCAGGGCACCAACCGAGTCACGCGCAGGATTCCCGTTGTTGTCGAAGAGTTCGACCACGGCACCCGCGAGCGGCTTATCAATGGCCGGGTCGTACCAGCCGTTGTTGTCGGCATCCTCAAAGACTAGGTTGCCCAAGTCGCTCAGATTCACAAAGCCGAAGTCCAGGCTCAAGTTCGTGTTGCTATCGGCATCGCCGTCATCAATCGGCTCGCCGCCCGAGGTCAGGGTGATCGGGCGACTGGTTGCGATGTGGGCGCTACCCTCGCCGTTGTCGTCGTGGTTGTCGTTGAGGTCGGGGGTCAGGGTCGTGGTAATGTCGTCCGACGAGCGGTAGTCACCCGGCCCGGTGGCCTGCACCACATACGCGCCGGGCATCAGGTTGGTGAAGGTGTAGAGGCCCGTCGCGTCGGTGGTCTGCGAAACCACGGCGGTGCCGTTCAAGTCGGTGATTGGCGTGACCCCGTCGGCGGCGAAGAGTGCGACGCTGGCCCCGGCAAGCGGCTTGTCGGTGCCGATGTCGAAGTTGCCGGTGTTGAGCAGATCCTCGAAGGCGAGGTCGCCCAGGCTCACCGGCTGAACGAGGCCGAAGTCAACCGTGTAGTTGCTCCAGTCGTCGGGCGTCACGTCGCCAAGGGTGAAGGCAGGCAGTTCGCCGGTTGGCTCGGCACCAGCCACCAGGGTGATTGACTTGCTCCGCGCCACCGCGCCGATTTCGTGCCCGTTGTCGTCACTATCGGGGGTGCCGTCGGGGTCAGGCAGCGCACCCACATCCTCGTAAGCGTACGGCGCAACGTTCGCGCCGGTGCTGGAGCGGTAGCCCGTCGGCAGGTCGATCTCGACCATGTAGGTGCCGGGCTTGATCCCGCTGAAGAGATACAGGCCATTAAGGTCGGTGGTCGTGGTCAGAATGGCATCACCGGCATCCACCGCGCCGCTGCCGTTGAGATCGTCGGGCGTGCCGTCGTCGTTGGCGTCACGGAGGAGCCGCACGGTCACGGTTGGCACGCCGGTGGACGAGCCAGCGGTGCCGCTGGCGCCGTCGTTGTCCAGCCCGTCGTTGTTGGCGTCGAGCCAGACCCGGTTGCCCAAACTCATCCCAGGGAAGAAGCCGAAGTCCACGCTCAGGTTCGAGTTGCTAGAAACTGGCTCGCTGTAGCTTGGGAGCGTGTCAGTCTCGGTAATTGGCTCGGTGCCGAGGGTCAGCGTCACCGGGCCACTCTGGACGAGTCCGCCGCTGACGGTGCCGTTGTCGTCACTGTCAATGCTGTTCTCGGGGCTAGGTGCTGGCACGTACGGCGCGGCCAAACTGAGGCCAGTGCTGCTCGTCATGCCAGCGGGCGTCACCACCTCGACAATGTACGTGCCCTCGCCCAAGTCGGCGAAGAGGTAGTAGCCC
>CAIWXH010000747.1 GCA_903916565.1 uncultured Oscillochloris sp.
ATCATCTGGAAAGGCTTGATGCTCTATGCCACCTCGCCGGGGTTTGCGTACCAGCGCAATACCTACGTGGGCATCTTGCTTGCGCCGTTCGTCCTGATCAGCGTGCTGGTCGTGCTGGGCATCTGGCTGGTACCAGGATCACCATGGACGGCCCTCTTGGTCTTATGTGGCGTTGTTAATGCGAGCGGTGCGAGCGGCGATCTGTGGATGACGCAGATCGTGCTGCGCTATCCACGCACTGCGTGCGTGATGGATGCGCGCGATGGGCTGCGCGTGTTTGTGCCAAATGGGCCGCCCCCGCGACGGCGAACCGCCGCACGCAATACCGATTAACGCCCATCCCCGACTTTTTAGTACGCGCCCGAACTACCGCCGTGCGGGCAATTCCGTGGGCGCAGCGCTGGCCGCACGCACGTTCGGCGTCACGACTGCGGTTGTGGCGTTCACCGGGTCGAGGATATTGTTGTACGGCAGGCCGAGACGCTCGTGGCGCTCGTCCACGCCGCCGTAGATCGTCTGGGTGTTGATGGCATCAACGTGGGCGTACAGCACCGTGCCCGCCACGATTGGCCCGCCGGGGTTGCTATAGTCAGTGCGGTAGAAGCGGTCGCCCACCATCAGCGTGAGGCGAGTATCGGGGGCCAGCGGTGTCGTCACGCCCCAACTCAGCCCACGGGTGCCGAGCGCATCCCAGGTGTCGTTGGCCGCCCCCGGCGCACGGCTGGGCGCAATCAGCACATCGACCCAGAAAGGCGTCGTGACCGCCGTGTCGCCCGTGTTGGCGATGCTCAGCGCCAGTTGGCCGTTGGTGGTGGTCAGCGTCTCGACCACGAGGTCGGGGCCAGTCAGTGACGCGGGCAGGCTGATCAGCGGCAGGTAGACGCGGGTGATTGGCGCGCTGCGCGTCACGGTGCGCCGGAGTTGCGTGGCGACGATGTTGCCGTTGCCCGCCGCGTCGGTGGCGACATGCGCGGCGATGTCTACCGTGACCAGCCCCTCGGCCAGCGGCGTCAGCGTGAAGGTGGAGACGCTGCCGCTGTCGGTGAAGGCACTGACCGTGGCGTTCCCCACGACAAGGTCGGTCTGGTCAAAGCCCGTCACAGGCTCGCTGAAGGTGACCGTCACCGCGATGGTGCTGGCGTTGGTTGGATCGCTGACCGCGCTGCTGAGTGTGACCGTCGGCGCGACCGTGTCGTAGGTGCGGCTGAGTTGGGTGGCACCGGATGGATTACCCGCCGCGTCGTGGGCGGCGCCCGCCGCCAGCGCGACGGTCACGGGGCCGTTCGCCAGCGGCATCAGGGTGAACGTGTAGATCGCGCCGCTGCCGGTGAAGGTGCCCACGGTGGCGTTCCCCACGGCGAGGTCGGTCTGATCAAAGCTGGTCACCTCCTCACTGAAGGTGACCGTGACCGTGAGCGGGCTGGCGTTGGTCGGGTCGCTGGCCGCGCTGGTGAGCGTGACCGTCGGCGCGACCGTGTCCTTGCTGGTGCTGGCGGCGGTGGCGCTGCCGGTGTTGCCCACCGCGTCGGTCTGGCTAGCGTTCACGCTGATGCCTGTGCCATCGGTGAGCGTGCTCACGTCCAAGGTGCGGTTGAAGCTGCCGAGGTCACTACAGACGGCGCTCCCACTGATGCTGCCGACGCTGACGCTGACGTCGCCGTCGCCGCTGGTGCAGGTGCCACTGACGGGGTACGTGAGCTGATTGGTCGGCGTGATCACCGCCGGGGTGGTGCGTGTAACCACGGGCGCGGCATTGTCTACCGTCACGCTGGCGCTTGGCCCGCTGGCGACGGCGCTGTTTCCGGCGCTATCCTGGGCCGTGTTCGCCGCAAGGCTGATGGCAAGGGTGCCGTCACCGCTGAGGTTGGTGAGCGTGACGGTGCGCGTGGTCGGGTCGCTGCCACTGAGCGTCACCGTGCCCGTCGCGGTGCCGGTGGCGCTCAGACTCACGTCTGCGGCGCCGAGCGTGATGGTGCTGGCGTCGGTGTAGGTGATCACAAAGCGCACGGGGCCAGTGCTGGTGCGTATGGTGGCGGGCGCGCCGATGCTGACGGTCGGCGCGGCGGCGACCAGAATGACCAGATGGAGCGTGCTTTCATTCTGGATATTGTAGTCGGCAAGCGTCCGGCCGTCCTCAAGGATCTTCCCGGCAAAGATAAGCTGCTGCTGGCCCGGGGGAATGCCCTCCTTATCTTGGATTTTTGCCTTGATCTGCTCAATGCTGTCTGCGGGCTCGACTTCCAGCGTGATGGTCTTGCCAGTTATGGTACGAACGAAGATCTGCATCGCAAAGGCGGTTTGGATCAGGCTGAAGCTGAGGAGGGCTGCGAGCCCGACAACGATGAGCAGGTGCTGACGATGCGACATAGCTGGCTTCCGCGCCTTTCTGCCCGAGCATGTGCTGGGGCTGCTACGATCAGTTAGCCGTGATCGTAGCAGTTCCCCATTACGGTGCCGCCGTCAGCCAAAACCACGGAGCGGCAGTGCCGCTCCGTGGTTTTGATACACCCAACAGAATAGAGTTTACCCCGCGTGGTGTTGCGCGAGGACGAAGGCGCGGGCGGCAGCGGCCTGGTCGAGCGTGACGTGTTCGATGATCGTGGGAACCGTAATCTCGGCGGCAGCGAGGGCACGTAACAAGATTGGGTAGTCGAGGACACCCTGGCCGGGGCCGGGCAGGTCGAGTTTGCCATGCCTCAGTCGCATATCCTTCAGATGTACCAGGCCAACATGGCGAGCGATGGTCGCCACGATGCTAGGGATGATCGCACCTTGGCGTGCCCAGATATCAGGCGGCAGCATATTGGTCGGGTCGAGGACGACGCCCAGGTAGGGCGAGTTCAGCGCCGTGTAGAAATGCTCAACCTCCTCGGCGGTACCGAGGACGTGGGTGTAGTGCGGCTTGAAGAGCAGGAGCGCCTCGGCCTCGTCGAGGAGCGGGGCGAGTTCATCAATGCTGGCGCAGAGCGCGTCCCACCCTGCCTCGGTATGATTGTCGGGGTGATCGTCGAACATGCCCGTGGCGAAAGTGCCGCTCCAACTGACGAGGCGACGCACATCGAGGCGCGGCATCAGCTCGATCAGATCGGCGAGCTGCGCGAGGGTTGAGCCCATCGGTGCCTCGTCGGGGCGCAGCGGGTTGGCGTAGCCCGAGATCGCGACGATGGGCAGGCCGCTGTTGGCGCAAGCGCCAGCGAGGCGGCGGGCCAGCGCCAGATTGCAGCCCTCGGGAAAATGCGCGTGCAGCGAGTTGAAGCCCATTGCGGCGACCCGGTCAAGCAGATGGCCCAGGTCGTCGCGGGCGCGAATCTCAAGCCAGAGTCCTAGCTGCATAGTGAGTACAACATCCAAGCTGCAAGGAAGGGAACCCAGCGCCAATTATACGCGATGAGCGCGAACGCCAACCCGCCCTGGGCCTTAGGAAAACTCCTCGTCGTCGCCTTCCTCAAGGCCAAATACGCGCATCCACTCGTCGATCTCAGTCTTGCTGAGCGGGCGCTCGGTGCGCGTGGCATTGCGCGTGGCGTTGCGCTTATCGCTGCGCGTGGCCGAGGGCTGATCGAGCGCCCCCAGGCGCTGGGCAAACGCTTGTGCGCTGACCACGGGGATGCCGTGCGCCTGCGCCTCACCGACGACGGCGTGGTCAGAGCTGACCACGACCCACTCGTCGCGGCGCTTCACCGCCCTGATGCGGCGAATGAGCTCGCTGTCGGCGTCGGTGGGCGACTTCGCGAAGCGGGCCTCGACGCCGTAGCCGCTGAGCGTCTCCGGGTGGCCGTAGATCCCGCCGTCGAAGATCACAATCACCTTATGCCCACGGCGCTGCGCTGCGTAGCGCCGCAGCAACATGACTAGGCGGGCCTCGTCGTCAGGGTCGCTGAGGCTGATGTTCGGCATCTGGCCGATCAGGTTGTGCCCATCAATGAGAATCGGCATAGGCGGCTATTGTACCACCGGGACTCTTGGCTGGCGTTTAGGCGTCGCCCGTCGAGCATGGCGGTTGCAAAGTCCGGTTGCCGCGCCTGCCCTCTCCCCCCAGCCCCCTCTCCCAGCGCGGGAGAGGGGGAGCCGAACGCTTCCTACTGCGGAATCTCCCCGCTCCCCTTGTGGGAGCGGGGCCGGGGGTGAGGAGTTTAGCGCGACTTTGCAACCGCCATGGCCCGTCGGGGCTAAAGCCGTCGGGCGGGTGCCAGGACGCCGATGAAAAAGCCCCGTGCCCCTTATTGGTGCGTCGTGAGCGCTGTGCTACAATTCCGGCGGCGGCTGAGGGTGACGCTTCGCTCGAAAAATGGTGGTGTGAGCAGTTGCCGCACGGCTGCGACGCCTTTTGCTTCGCAAACTTGGTCTACAACAGGAGGTCTGCGATGTCCCTTGTCTCGTCGTTGCGCTCGTCTCGTCAGTTGACTCGTGCCTGGGCTGCGCCGAACCACAAGATCGTGTATAAAAGTGCGGTCGCCACGCTGGTGCGGCAGATCGAAGTTGAGGCGGCCCGTTGCGGGCTGTCGTTGAGCCGCTGGCAGACCATGCGCCGTGGCAGCAGTCAGCCCGCGACGGTCGCTTGGGCCGTCCATCGGGGACCGCGTGCGGCCAACTCTACTGTGCAGAGCGAGGCAATCGCGATTGTGCGCTTCGCTGGCCGGGAGGGTGCGTCGGTGTCTAGCGTTGCGTATCGTCGGCTCAGTCGTCTGCTTGCCGCCGTGCGCGCAATGGCCTAGCGCAGCGCCTTGGGCGCAAAAGAGAGTCGGTCACCCTTGTGCCCCCTGATGACTCAGGGGGCTTTGCGCTGCCCCGCAACTCAGCCCAATGGTGCCGCGTCGTATGGGCAAAGCCCAAGCCGCTGGTAAGACATGGTTCGTGGCGGCTATATCGGTTGGGCACGCGCAGGGCTTGTTGGTGCGTTCAGCCTGAAACCTGAACCCTGGCACCTGAACCCTTTAACGAAAAGGTACACGCGATGAAGCTAGACCCTGACTCCCACGCGCCCCCGCCCAATGATGATCGCCCGCCGCCCGCAGCGGCGGTGCCGGACGAGGCGTATTACCAGCGGGGTGAGCAGGCCCGGCGCTGGGGTGGCATCCTGCTGCTGATCGGCGTGGTCTGGCTGGTCTTCACGCTTACGGCGCACGGCTCATTCTTTGGCCTTGGCTTTGTCGAGCGTAGCGCGGCGCTGCCGCCGCAAAGCTTCACCGCCACGCGGGTCGTGATTACGGGTGCCAACGACAACGTTACGCTCGTCGGCGGTACCGGGCAGCGTGTGCAGGTCGAGGTGATTCGGCACGGCTTTGGCTGGAACGCCGACAAGGCCATGCACGCGCTTGAGCAACTCACGGTGGTCACCACCGAGCGTGACGCCACTCTCACGATTGAACTCCAGCGCCCCGCCTTTTCTTGGCTCGACCGTGTGCCCTACGCCGAGCTGCACCTCACGCTGCCCGCCGGGGTCAGCGCCGAAGCCCAGGTGACCAGCGGCGACCTTACGGTCGCCACGGTGACTGGCGACTTGCGCCTCGCTACGGTCAGTGGTCGCCTTGAGGCCAAAGACACCACCGGCAGCCTGTCAGCCAACACCAGTTCGGGCGAGCTTACGGTGCAGCGCCATACTGGCCCCCTGCGCGCCGA
>CAIWXH010000748.1 GCA_903916565.1 uncultured Oscillochloris sp.
CATCACCGCCTACGGTGCCCTCGCTCCCGCCACGCCACCTGCGGTTGAGCGGGAGCCACTGAGCCACGGTGGCGACCAAGACGTGCGCTACCTGCGGGCGCGCCTCGATGACGCCATCGTCGCCGCCCTCGCCGCAGGCGAACTTGACGGCTCCGGGGTCGCCCGTCTGACCACCTGGGCTGAGGGCACCCTAGCCGGTAGCGGGCGCCCCGCCTGTCTGACCCATGGCGACCTGCGGCCCAATCGTGTGCTGGTGCGCCACCGCGAGCGTGGGTGGGCCATCAGCGGCGTGACGGGCTGGGGCTTCGCGCAGGGCTGGCGGCCCGCCTGGGATCACATCGCGGTGCTGGAACAGTTCCCCGGCGACGCCTACTTCAGCTTGCGCGTCGGCTACGGCAACGCCTACGACGCCACCACCGAGCGCCGCTACGACCAACTCCGTGAATTCGCCCTCGCCCCCTTCCGCCTGATCCTCTTCCTTGAGGCGGGCCGGGCCGACTTGGCCCTGGCGCTGCTGCATAAGCCTGAAGGAGTTGCGCCATGAGCGTCGCGACCCGCCTGCTCACCGCCGAGGAGTTTTTCGCCCTGCCTGGCTCACGCCACCAGGAGCTTGTCCAAGGGGAGATTGTTGAGGTTATGCCACCAGGACGAAAACACGGCAAACTCGCATTTCGGATCGGCAAACTGCTTGACCGTTGGGCCGATCAAGGACATGACGGTGAGATTGGCGTCGAGGCAGGCTTTATTCTTGGCCGCAACCCTGATTTTGTCCGTAGCCCCGATGTCTACTACGTGCGTGCCGAGCGACTCCCCGCAGGTGACGTAGCCGATGGCTTCTGGATGATCACGCCCGACCTCGCTGTTGAGGTCGTCTCGCCCGATGACACTGCTGAAAAGGTGCGAGCGAAGGAGCGCGAATATCTGGCTGCTGGCACCGCCGCCGTCTGGGTTGTCTACCCAAGCACCCGTGAGGTGATCGCCCACACGCCCGACGGCCTCGCCCGCACCTATGGCCCTGACACCACCCTAGAAAGCCCGGCGCTGCCGGGGTTCAGTTGCGCGGTGAATGACATTTTTGCGCTCTAGAAAGCAGACCTGCATGGATACCTACGACCCCCATATCTACGAACTCTCTTCGCCAGGGAAGCACGGCACGAACCTGCCGCGCCTCGATGTGCCTGAAGCTAGTCTGCCTGAATGCCTTTTGCGGCGGGATGACTTGAACGACTTTCCTGAGCTTACAGAGCCAGAGGTGATCCGCCATTACACGCGAATTAGCCAGCGCAATGTTAGTGTAGACACTACTTTTTATCCTCTCGGCTCGTGTACTATGAAATGGTCAGGTCGTCTCCACGAGGAGGTGGCCCGCTACGCGGGCTTCGCGGCGGCCCACCCGCTCCAGGGCGATGCGCTGAGCCAGGGTGCCCTGCGGCTGATGGTCGAGCTCCAGGACTTGCTGGGCGAGATTAGCGGCTTTGCGGCGGTGAGCTTGCAGCCCGCCGCCGGTGCCCACGGCGAATTTGCCGGTATCCTCGCGTTTCGCGCCTACCACCTAGACCGGGGCGACCACGAGCGCGTCGAGGTGCTGGTGCCCGACGCGGCCCACGGCACCAACCCCGCCACCGCCGCCATGAGCGGCCTCAAGGTGGTTGAGGTGAAGAGCGACGCCCGTGGCAACGTTGACCTAGACGACCTGCGCCGCAAGGTCTCGCCGCGCACCGCCGGGATGATGCTGACCAACCCCAACACGCTCGGTCTGTTCGAGGAGCGCATCCTAGAGATTTGCGAGATCGTCCACGCGGCAGGCGGCCTGATGTACGGCGATGGGGCGAACTTCAACGCAATTTTGGGCATTGCGAAGCCAGGTGAGCTGGGCTTCGACTTTATGCACTACAACCTGCACAAGACCTTCACCACGCCCCACGGCGGCGGCGGCCCTGGCTCGGGCGCGGTCGGCTGCACCACCGCGCTGGCCCCGTTTCTGCCTGGCCCGTGCGCCCGCCGCAGCGCCGATGGCGGCTACGAACTCTTCACCCCGGAGAAGAGCATTGGGCGGCTGAAGGTTTTTCATGGCAACTTCGGCATGTTGGTGCGCGCCTGGACGTACATTATGAGCCTGGGCGAGGCGGGGCTGCGTGAGGTGAGCGAGACGGCGGTGCTGAACGCGAACTATGTGCGCGTGCGGCTGAACGACCTCTATCCGCAGGCGATTGACCGCATCTGTATGCACGAGACGGTGCTGAAGGGCCAGATCAGCGGGGCGAAGGGTGTGCGAACGCTCGACATCGCCAAGCGGCTGATTGACTACGGGTTCCACCCGCCGACGATCTACTTCCCGCTGATTGTGCCCGAGGCGCTGATGATCGAGCCAACCGAGACCGAGGGCAAGCGCACCCTCGACAGCTTCATCGCGGCGATGCGTGCCATCGCCCACGAGGCCGTCGAGACGCCCGCGCTGCTGCACGCGGCGCCGACGCAAGCCCCGGTGCGCCGCGTTGACGAGGTGCGCGCCGCCCGTCAGCCCATTCTGCGCTACGATGCCGCCGCCTTCGCCAAGCTGCGCGAGGGGTAAAGGTTTACCGTTCGTAGTGGGGGCTTCAGCCCCCGATGCGTTCCTGACGCGGCTGAAGCCGCTACTATAGCAATCCTACCCAGGTTGTTGAATCCGGGGGACTAACGTCCCCGGCTCTTGTAGCTGCAAAGCCTGCCTTCGCAGGCTATCCAGGCCGCGCAGGCGGCCTTCGCAGCCCATAGCCCGTGGCTTCAGCCACCGGGCGGGCGTTTTGGACGGGCACGGTGCTTCACAACCGCTATAGGATTGCTATACAAACATTCTGACGCGGCTGAAGCCGTAACTACAAACATTCTGACGCGGCTGAAGCCGTAACTACAGACAGCCCCACAGCGCCACAGGCGTTGTGGGGCTGACGGCGTTTTACGCGCCGTGACACCCTCGTGCCCCCATGCCTGCACCTGCGTGCTTGAACCGCCGCATGTGCCTTGCTATGATGGCGCTGTCGATCCCCCAGAGCGCTAGCTAGGATGGCTATGCAGGTACTCCTCACCGTTTGTCTTGGCGGCGGGCTGTTTATTTGGATCTCGATGTTTGTGATGAACGCAGCGGTGTGGTTGCTGCTCTACCTGAGCGGGGAAGACCCACACTCCGTCAAACGGATAGACTTCATCCAGTGAATGCTGCTGAGTCCTGTGGTCATTGTCGGAACGTGGCTCAACTTCATGTTCCTTCAGCGGAACTTTCCAGATGTGATGCCAGCCGCTGACATAGGTATGAGCGAGATGATCTCGCTTGAGTTGAGCGGTTTGCAGTGGCTCCCACTGGACATGCTGCTCGGCGGCGTGCTGGCGATCATCGCCCAGTTTATGCTCGTGACCCACAACTACAGGATGGCCCTGCTGACGGTGGGGGTGCTGAGCATCCCGCTATAGCAATCCCATCCGGGTTGTGCAACCGGGGGACTAAAGTCCCCGGCTCTGTAGCTGGATAGCCTGCCTTCGCAGGCTATCCAGGCCGCGCAGGCGGCCTTCGTACCCATAGCCGGGGACTTCAGTCCCCCGGCAGGCGCTCAACAACCCCTGTAGGATTGCTATAGTGGGCTTGCTGCTGGGCCTCCAGATGTTTCGCGTCTGGGATCGCGTATGTGGCACTCGCTGGGCACCCCGCCACAGCCAGCGACGCAGATTGTGGGTGCAGCCATGCAGTGGCTGCTGGTCGAAACTGCCGACCACAACACGTATGAATGTTGCACGGTAGACGGAACGTGGCAGGTGCGGTATCGTCCATCGCCGCAGCTTGGGCTGAGTACGCCAGTTCAGGCGGGTGACTACTTAATCTGCTCAAACTGCATAGGGCCGTCCTTCCCTGGAAGCTATGCAGAACTGAAGATGCCCGCTCCGAGGATCCCGTTAGCGCAGACCACGCTGTTCAGTACGAACACCAATCCTTTTAACAGGTACGGTGTTTTCGGTGGCGCAGGGGGCGACATCAACCGGCCAACCGGCACAGGTGCGGTACAATGGGCCAAAGTCGCCTAACACATAGCATCGTGCGGAGCACGCCATGAGCTTATATAAAAGTCGCCACGTCGCAGCCCATTTTCTGCCGAGCCTGTTTGTGGGCTTTGTCAAGCTCTACCTGCGTCTGAAGGTCGAGGGCCAGGCCAATCTCCCCGCGACGGGGGCGTGCATCATCGCCGCGAACCACCAGAGCCACGCCGATACGGCGGTGGTCTTCGCGGCCATGCCGAAGGCCGGACGCGCCCGCTTTGTGGCCGCCGCCGCCCAAGACTACTTCTTTCAGGGCGGCCCGCAGCAGTACCTCTCGCGGGTACTCTTCAACGCCATTCCCCTGACTCGCGACCGGCGCGGCGGGCGCGACCCGCTGCGCCACCTCAGCCGCGCCCTGCGCGAGGGCTACACGCTGCTGATGTTCCCCGAGGGCACGCGCAGCAAAGACGGCACGCTCGGCCCCTTCCGCGCAGGCATCGGCAAGCTGGTGGCCGAGTACCCTGGCACGCCGGTCATCCCCACCTGGATTGGCGGCACCACCAATGTTATGCCCAAGGGCAAGCTGCTGCCGCGCCCGTTCAAGGCGACCGTGCGCTTCGGCGAGCCGCTGCTGATTAAGGCCCACCCGAAGCTGCGCGCCACTTGGCAGAGCGCCGCCGACGAGATCCGCGCAGCGGTCGTTGCGCTTGGTGACTACCCGGAACTCGCCTCGGTCGCCCCCGGCCCGACCAAGGAGCCTGCGCCGCCTGAGGCGTAGCGGCGGGCGACGCAGGCTGGCCGATTTCACTGAGCGCCTGGTACAACATGTCGGCGGACATGCGCGACAGGTTTTGTACCACGAAGCGCACGAAGCGCACGAAGGCCGAACCGCGTGCTGCTACGCTCCGTGCCGTACGAAAATCACCGCGCAACCTGACAGGAACTTCCAGAAAGCGGTACTAGTGTGTGCAGGGCTTGCTGATGCGTTCGGTCTGAAACCTGAACCCCGACACCTGAAACCTTGTCTTATGTAGGATTGCGCTATGCACGCCCAAACGCCTTTGCGCCCACTGCCCACGCTATGAACCCTTCCTCAGCGGCTGCCCAACCGGAGCGGCGCGGGATCGCCGTACGCCGGTCGCCGCGCGCGACCTTCGCTCCCCCCGGCTTGCTCTTCCTGCTGACCCTGGCCCTGCTGCTTGTTGGCGCGCTGGTGGCGCACCCCGGCAGCGCTGTGTCGGCTGATGCGCCACGGGCAAGCCGGGCGCTGGTGCGCTTCTATGGGGTCGAGGCGAACGCGACCGACACGTACCGCTGGTCAGAGCCGCTGGCTGGCATCTTTCTGTATGGCTACGAGGGGCGCCCCGCCCTGGTGTCGCTGCGGCTGGCGGCACCCCGCCCGACGAACCAGCCCCCGCCAGTTGTGCGCGCCCGCAGCGCCGGGGTTGCGCTGGGCGGCTTCGTGGTGGCGAGCGACTGGCGTCGCTATCACTTGTTGGCCCCCACGAGCGCGGCGGGCGAGACGGCGCTGCTGCTGGAGACGCCCGCTTTCACGCCTGCGAACGACCCGCGTGAGCTTGGCGTGGCCCTCAGTGCGGTGCAGATCGCGCCGTTGGGGGAAGGGCGGCTGCAGCCAGTCCGTATGCTCTACCTGCTGGCGCTGCCTGTACTCGGTTGGCTGCTGTTGATGCGCCTAGCGGCGCCCGCGCTCGCCGCCGTGGGTCTCGGCGCCGCACTGGCGCTGGTGGCCGGGTGGGCTGCCGCCTTCCCCACCGACGCGGGCTACTGGCTACCCAGTTTGGGCTGGCCGTGGTGGCCCACGCTGCCCCTGCTGCTGCTCGCCCTCTGGCCCCAGCTTAGGCGCGGTCTCGCCGCCATACGCGCCTGGGCCGATCCGCGCCCTGCCGTCGGTTGGGCTGGCCTCGCCGTGGCCCTCGTCGCCATGGTGAGCATGCGGGTGGGCCTGGCGCCCGCTGTTGGCATGCCGACGCTGGTGGTGGGCGTGTGGCTGGGGCTTGCGGTGACGAACGGCGTGCGCCAACCACGCGCTGGTGAGAAATCCCTCACCCCCCAGCCCCCGCTCCCGCTGCGGGGCGAGGGGGAGTTTGCACAAGGCACGGAGCGCAAACGAAAGTGGTACGGCCTTCGTGATCTTCGTGCGCTTCGTGGTAAAAAATCTGCCGCGTATGTCCGCCGACATGGCCTAGCGCTGCTAGGACTGCTGGCCCTGGCCCTCTTCCTGCGCCTGTACAATCTCGATGGGCAGCCCGCCGGTCTCTGGCGCGACGAGTCACGCCACGGGCTACAGGCGCTCCGCATCTGGAGCGACCCGAACTACAGGCCGATCTATGTGGTGGAGGGTGCCGATCTGCCTGCGCTGCTCTTCTACCTGATGGCGCCGGTGGTCGGCCTGCTTGGGCCGCACGCCTGGAGCGTGCGCCTCGTGAGCGCCCTGGCCGGGGCGCTGACGCCGCTGGCGCTCTACTGGGCTGCCGGGCCGCTGGTTGGGCGGCGGGCCGCGCTTGGCGCCGCCGCGCTGATCACCTGGGCCTCGTGGTCGCTCAGCATGAGCCGCTGGGCCTTCCCGGCGACCCTGGATCATCTGCTGGTGCTGACGGCGGTGGGGCTGGTGTGGCGCTGTCTGCCTGCGCCGCCGAGCGACGGACACGGGGACACGGGGACACGGGGACACGGGGACGAGAGGACGAGGCGACAAGGGACAATTCTCGTAGCGGTTGGGCTATCGGCTATCGGCTATCGGCTATCGGCTATCGGCACGGTTGGGCTATCGGCTATCGGCTATCGGCTATCGGCTATCGGCTATCGGCTATCGGCTATCGGCTATCGGCTATCG
>CAIWXH010000749.1 GCA_903916565.1 uncultured Oscillochloris sp.
ATGCCCGCCGCCTCAGCGATTGTCCTTGGCGACGGGCGCACCCCCGACCTCCCCGCCATTCGGGCGGAGCAGGCCCGTCGCCGCGACGCCCTCGTCGCCGCGCCCTTCGTCCTGCTGCGCCCTGGACTTGGCAATCGCCTCGACGCGGCCCAACGTACTGTCGCCGCCGATGCCCGCGTGCAGGCCGCCAGCCGCCGCGCCACGGGCGAGCGCCTGCTGACCGAGGTGATGGCCGTCGGTGCGGCCAACGCCGGCGACATCCCCGCCGCCCTCGCTACCGCCTGCCCACCGAGCGCGTGCGTGCGCGTGGTGGTCTATGTCTACGCGACCAACGTCACCCTCAGCGCCACGGTGGACGGACAAGGCCAGGTGCGCGATGTCCAGCCGCTTCCGGCGACCCAGCCGGAGATTCCCCGCGAGCTGGCGGAGCTGGCGACGCAGATCGCCGTCGCCAGCCATGAAACAGCCCAGGCGTTGGGCGTCTCGCCCACGGAGGCGATGGCGCTGCCCTACGCCAGCGCGACGAAAACCAGCGCCGTCGGCACGCCCTGCGAACGCAGCCAGCACCTCTGCGTCTCGCCCGTGTTCACCTGGGGCAGTCAGGCGCTGTGGGTGATCGTCGATCTCACCGACCTCCGTCTGGTGGGCGCGGCCACCTGGACCGCCCAGGGCCAGAGCGCGCAGCGCCGCGATATGAGCGAGGCCACGCTGCAAGACACGGCGCTGGCGCCGCTCTGCGAGACGCCGCAGACGCTGGATCGGGACGGCTGGCGAGCCAGCTATCTGCTCACCAGTTCTGATGGGCTGGAGGTGCGCGATGTGACGTTTCAGGGCCAGCCCGTGCTGGCGTCAGCGAAGATTGTGGACTGGCACGTCGGCTATCCGGCGGGCACGGGCACGAACGGCCAGCGCATCGGCTTCTCCGACGCCGTGGGCTGCCCGGTCTTCTCGTCGGCGGCGATCATCCCCTATCATCTGCCCACCGTGACCGACGCGCCGGGCGGGGGCTTCACGCTGGCGATCACCTTTCGCTCGCCAGGCTGGCCGCAGCCCTGCGCCTACCAGTACGTCTTTCAGGCCACCTTCACGCCCGATGGCACGGTCACGGTGCAGGCGGTGAGCGAGGGCCGGGGCTGTGGGCTGAACGGCGTCTACCACCCCATTCTGCGGCTCGCCCCGCCGCCCAGCGCGAATCTGCGCCTCACCGCCGACGGGGCGAGCATCCCGCTCACCACGGAGGGGTCGGCGACGTGGCCCGCCGGGGCAACGCGGGGGTTCGTGGCGGGCGAGGTGCAGCTCACGCCCGCCTGGGGCGACGCGGAGCTGGCCTACGTGTATTGGAGCGCGGCGAACCCCGCCGAGGGCGCGGGCGATTTGCCGAGCATCGGGACGTGCTGCCGCCTCGATAGCCAGCAGGGGCCAGAGGCGTTCGTGACACCGCCGGAGCCACTGACGGACAGCACGGTACTCTGGGTCATCCCGAGGATGACCAACGCCGAGCGTGCACGCTGCTGGGCCGATATGGAGCTGACCAACGGGGTGCTGGTGCCGCACATCTGGCCCTGCGGCAGCGGGGTGCGCGTGCGGCGTGCCTCGCCCTGAGCGGGTGCGCGTAGCCCCCGCGTGGTGGCACGGGGAAACGCTCGTGCCGATCCCTCGGTGACTCTGGTGCCGCTCCAGGGTCGCTCCATGCCACATTGACACAGGCCGCAGTCCCCGCTTCCGAGGCTGCGGCCTGTGTCAGTGCCCAAGGGCATAGCCGCAGTAGTTGGCCTATGCCCTTCAGGGCTGATGCAACGTCGTGCTGCGAACCCTCGCCTATGGGCTTCAGCCCCCCCGGCGGGCGACGTTGCAGCAGCCCTGCCTGACGCGGCGAAGCGCCGCACCTGGAGGGGCCAGGATGTATAATCAAGGGAGGCGAGGTCAACCGCGCATCCACAACCTCGGCGCGACCTGGAGATGACCGGGAGGAACGCGATGGCGACGGAGGACAGAACCTTAGTCGAGCTAGTCGGCGAACTACCGCTGGAGCTTCAGAGCGAGGTGCGCGACTTCGTTGAGTTCCTGCTTGCGAAGCGTCGCCGGGTCGAGCTTGAGCAGCAAGCGATCACGAACGGCTGGCCACCGGGCTTCTTCGCGCGCACCATTGGTGTGATCGACGACCCTACCTTTGTGCGGCACCCGCAGGGTGAGCTTGAGCAGCGTGAGCCTTTCGAATGATCTCCGTGCTCGACACCAATACCTGTATCGCGTGCCTCCGCAAGCCAGCAGGACCGGCAGCGAACACCTTAGCGTCGGTCGCACCAGCCGCGGTGACGCTCACAACCGTAACGGTCGCAGAGCTGTACCGAGGCGCGCACCTGAGCAC
>CAIWXH010000750.1 GCA_903916565.1 uncultured Oscillochloris sp.
CTACACGACGAAGATCGCGTCCAAGCTGCAGCAGCGTGCAAAGCGACCGACTCCGCCGACCGAGCCGACGCCCTCGGCATGAGGGTCGTCCTTCGGAGGGCGGGATGTCAGTGGAGGGACACACCCTGGTTCGCAGCCGGTACTGCCGGGTATCGGCAACGAAACTCCCTTGTAACCCGCCTACGTTGCCGGTAACGTGTCGTGTTTCTGGCTCCCCGCGCCCGTTTGTCCGTGCCGATAAGGTGTGAGAGGTACGATGCGGGGGGTCTGTGCCTACCCCTCTGCTCAGATAAATGACCCTCGCCCTCCATGTCTCGGCGTTTCGAGAACTTTCCGAGAATGGCCTCCTGCGCCATGATGTAAGAATCTCCGCGACGATGTCTCGCTCGGTACCCCTTGTGCGATACGGGATGTGCAGACACCCCACGCGGAACCGGCACTGCGGTTGTTCGGTTTCGTGCAGGGTCGTCGCTATCTCGCACTGGTGGGTATGCAGTTCAGAGCAGCATTTTTAGGCTGCTTCTCGCTCATGTAGCCAGATCCAAACGTGTCGGAGCGCCTCCAGGTCTGCGCGCAGATAGCCCAGCGCCGGTGCCAGATGCTGGTTCAGAGTCTCTGCGGGTGTACTCCCGAAGGGAGTCTGCGCCACTTGCTCCTGCCATGCGGTGTACTGCTCCCAGGCACGCAGCCAATCAGCCTCGTCTGGCCAGCGATGGCCCAGATAGGTGCCAACTGCTTTGAGGCGTCCGACGGTCTGCGTTGTGCTGCGGGGGATTGGGAGGGCGTAGCGATCATCCAGCATGGGATGCAGATCTGCCAGTCGGGGGCGGAGTGCCGCCTGCGCCCGTTTCCCTCCGGTGCGAACAAGGCACTCCTGCTCGTAGCGGCCCCAGTGGAGGATTGCGCCCGCGTCCCGCCGTGCGCGTATGACGACCTGCTGCCACCCCTCTGCGGGGTTGCACACAAAGATCACAGGGATGTCCGCGATAATCACCTGGGTGCTTTTCGCGTCCACATGCCGCGTACTCACAATCGCCATGCCAGGGGTACCAGCGGCGTCGAGCCAGCCGAAGGCCCATGGATCCTGCGTGTCTGGGCAGCTCTCAATGTCGAAGAAGAGTGCGGGCGTGGGCAGCGGCGACGGTGGAACTCCTTTGCGATACGGAGTGCCACTGATCAGCGCCTGTGCATGGGCATGGAACTGTGCTGCCCGAATCGCGCCGACGTAGGGGTAGCGATCCAGACGGGCCGTTGGGAGCGCAACGATACTAGTCAGGCTGGTGAATCCATCGTCGCGCAGTGCCTCCGCTGTCCGTCGATCTAGGCCACCGAGCAGTGCGATGTCCTGCCGTGCTTCTGCTGCGCTATCGCAGGCGCTGCGCCAGGCGCAGTAGATGCAGTGGGAGGCGAACGCGATTGCCGACTCGGTATCGGGCTGGAACCCGGCAATCTGGTGCAGATGGCGCTCCAGCACGGTCAATGGCTCGCTCCGCCGTAGGATCATCGCAGGCTGCCCGTCGGCATTCGCTCCCAGCCAGAACTCGCCCTCCGGCGTGTAGCCCTGCGTCTGCGTAAGCAGCCAGCGGTAGAAATCGATCTGGATTTCATCGTGGGGTGTCGCTGCGCCATGCGGCGTGATCTCGACCGGCTCGTATGACCAGGCACCGAGCAGAGAGGGCTGGGGTATGCGGCGGAGCAGATCAGGGCGACCGTACAACCGGAACAGGCGATCCCCGCACGCATCCAGCCCGCCCTGGCAGATTTCGGCCGCGCCGGCCCGCATGAGCGCCTGGGTTTCGGCGACCAGCGTGGGCCAGTCGGTTACCTCAACGTGCGAGGCTGGTTCCCGCATCGTGGCCATTACCGCCGCCTCGTGGACGACACCCGCAGTCGCCCGACGTGCGGCGACCGGACTGTCGGCCACCTGAAGCGTGCGGTCGCCGTAGAGATCCAGCCAGACCCGTCGTGTGCAGCGGTGTAGCCACACGAGCGTGCTGTCGGTGAGGGTCATCGGTCGTGACATGGATCGGCTGGCCTTTCTGCTACCCCGCGATCTGGCACACGATGCCCTGCGGGATCAGATCATCGACATGCCTGGCCACCTGCGTCGGCTGGCTACCGCCCCGGATGAGCAGCCCCAGTTCCCTATTCAGGGCAAGGGCGTAGCGGGTCAGGTTCGCGCTGGAGATCCGCATGGTCGTCGCATCGGCGACCGCGCACTTGGCATGGAGCGCGCCGTGGCGGCCTTGGTCATCGGTCGGGCGCTGGTCACGCGACCAGTGGGAGACCGACGCATGCGCCGCGACCATCGGCCCCAAGGCGGCCAGCCCGTCGTAGGCAATCTTGCCCGCGCTCGCTTGGGGTGACTCGATAGAGTTTCCTGACTTGCTTAGGGTCGGCCAGTGCTGCCAATAGATGCGGGATGGGCCGTGTACTCGCCCTTCACAGGTACTCCGTAAGATATTACCGTCTGTCGCCGTTGCCTTGATGATCATGTGACCCGTAGCCAGCGGTGAATCCGGCACAAGTTCGAGCGATAGACACCCCCGATCCGCGAGATACCCCAGGCACATGACCATCTGGATCGCCTCGCGCAGTGACTGCGTTACGACTTCTGCGTAGGTATCTGGTACGCTGGGTGCAAGGCGTAAAAGATCAGGGTACTCTCCCCCATGACCACCTCACCCCGGCAATCGCCGTAGGTACTCGCCGTCGATCATACACTGGAAGTAGGTGACAACGGTGAGCGCCATACTGCGGTCGCGCAGCAGCACGCCCATTTCGATGTTGCGCTCGCTGGCCGCCTCGGTTAGGTTGGCTGAGGTGATGAAGAGCGCCTCGTCGTCCACGACGACGGCCTTAGCGTGCAATACGGCCGTGCCGGACTCGCCGATCTCCAATGCACGTGGGTCGTAGTAGACACGCGGGCGGCGGTGCCCCGGCCATGCCTTACTCCAGAAGGTGTGGGCAAAGGCACTGACAAGGTACTCGCCTTTGGTGGTATCGCCCCACGGGCGCTGGATATTGAGCAGCAGGTTGACCGATAGGTCTGGTCGCTGCGCCATGCGCTGCGCCAGCGTCTCAAAAACCTTC
>CAIWXH010000751.1 GCA_903916565.1 uncultured Oscillochloris sp.
ATCCCTCCTGGTCTGACTGGTCGGCTTTGTTACCTTCAGTCTACCACCAGTGAGGGGTTCTCTATGGCATCACAACGCCACAAACGGCTGTATGCGGTGTACCCTTCTCCTCCAGCGTTGGAATATTGGACAGGCTCTTAGCAGGGGCCGTTACAAAAGCATTGTATACGTTCTTATTTGCAAACACGCAACCAGACATAACGGTTAGTCAACATTCCTTCTTTCCGTCCTTACGGTCGTAAATTTGGCAGCGGGCTTTTGGTGGGCCCAACTACGCCAATCATGTAGCTCTGGGTGAACGAGATCGCGGCGAGCGGGAAGGGCCACCGAGCCGGGCGCTTCATAGCCCCGGCGGGCGACGTTGCAACCACCATGGAGCGATTTCCGTGTCGTTTCGCACGACGATCCGCTGGGTTCGTTGCCGGTGCGCGCCTGCGGCTGCATCAACCTGGACGTTTTTTCAAGCGCTGCCGCTGGGCGCGAAAGGCCAGATAGTCGAGCGGAAAGACGCAAAGCGGCTCGGTCTTGCCTTTGGCCGCCACCTCGCGGGCGGCGCCGACGGTGTGTGCAAGGTTCAGCGCTTGGCGCGTGGCGGCGGCGATCAGCACCTCACCGCCAGCGGCGGCGCCCTCAATCCGCTTGGCCGTATTCACGGTGTCGCCGATCACATCATAAGCCTGCATCGCGCTGCTGCCCATCAGCCCTTCCACCACCGGCCCCGTGTTCAGGCCAATCCCCGCCCGCAGCCCATCGCCAAGCAGCAGTGCGCCAATCTGCTCACGCAGTTCACTCGCGGCTGAGGCCGCAGCATCGGCCTCGGCGAAGACGGCCAGCACCTCATCGGCAAGGAAGCGCACCTTGATCGCGCCGTGCGACTGGAGCAGCGGCTCGGCCAGCGCGTAGTAGCGGTTGAGCATGGCGACCACCGCCTCGGGCGGGCGCGGCTCACTCCAGTGCGTAAAGCCACGGATGTCCATAAAGAGCACCGTGCGCGTGCGGCGGGCCAGGGTGAGCTCGGTCGGGTCGCTGATGGCGCGACCCAGCAGATCGCGCCCAAACAGCCACTCGGCGTAGACCCGCAACTGGGCGGCGGTCTCGTGCAGCAGGTTCAGATAGTGTTGGCTGCTCAGTTCGGCTAAACCCAGGCTGAGGCCAAGGATGGGGATGATCACGGACACGAACTTGTGGCTCGGGTCAGCGATAAAGTCGCTGAAGCTGTAGGGCAGCGGTTTGGTGCGAATCTCGAAGATGGCGTACATCGCCAGCAGGATGCAGGAGCGCACCAACTGCTCGGCGATCAGCAGTGGCCCCTGGATGCGCGGATTGCGGAAGCGCAGGGTCTGGATGACCCCGATCAACAGGGCGAAGATCCAGTAGGCCGTGTGATTGGCGTCGGCGAAGAAGCGCGGCCCGTCCATTGCAACCTCGACGGCGGTGTAGAGGGTCGGGCCGATCAGGTTGCCAACCAGACGCCAGGGGCGCGCTGCGCTCCGTCGGCTGAGCCAGATGGCCTGGGCCAGCCCGGCGAACAGCAACAGATAGGCGTCTGGCTTAACGAGGTAGACGCCTACGCCCCGGAGCAGTAACTCAAGCAAAATATTCGCCAGCGGGAAGTGTAGGGCGTTGCCGAACAGTTCCTTCCAGAGCCGGTCGCGGGGCGTCCCGCCCAGGCGTGACTCGAGGGTGAGCGCGTGCTGGTGCATTGCGAGTTTCCTCCAAAAAAAGAGCGCCCCTTGCGGCGTAGGCTTGCGCGCTCGATCTGCCCAAGCATCGTAGCACCTTTCACGATGGTCGCCCACGGGTGCCATGGGTTGCGCCAGGGCGGTTGCAACGTCGTGCTGCGGCCCCCCGCCCGGTGGCTGAAGCCACGGGCTCGTACCTGCAAAGCCCGCTGAAGCGGGCTGCCGAGCCTGCTTCAGCAGGCTTCGCCATAGCTAGCCGGGGGCTTCAGCCCCCCGGCGGGCGACGTTGCAACCGCCGTGTGGGTTGCGCTCACGGAGCGAGGCATCGGTTATCATAGCGCTGACCAGGGGCATGCTGCCCCGTGCATGAGTTTCCGCGCCTAGAGGCAACCCATTCTATGAATGCGATCATGCGGCGGCGGGCGATCAGCCGACTCGTGCTGGCGGGGGGCATCCTGCTCTCCTTGCTGGGCGCAGGCACAGCGGGCTATCATTTGCTGGCGGGCATGAGTCTGATTGACGCGCTCTATATGACCGTGATCACGATCAGCACGGTCGGCTTCGGCGAAATTGCGCCCCTTGGGCCAGGCGCACGCCTCTTTACAATCGGGCTGATCTTGGCTGGCGCCAGCCTGGCGGCGTTCTCACTCAGCATTGCGGTTGATGTGGCGGTCAGCGGCGACTGGCACGTCTACTTCGAGCACCGACGGAGGCTGATGATGTTGGCGAAGCTCAACACCCACACGATTATCTGCGGCTACGGGCGCATGGGCCGTCACGTGGCCGACGAACTTCACGCCCAGCGGCGGGCGTTTGTCGTGATTGACCCGCTCCCCACCAAAGTCGAGCATGTGCGTCAGCTTGGCTATCTGGCCCTTCAGGGCAATGGCGCGAACGAGACCGACCTGCGAACGGCGGGCATCGAGCGGGCACGCAGCCTGGTGGCGACGGCCAACTCGGACGCCGAGAATGTCTTTATCGTGCTGACGGCCCGCAGCCTGCGCCCTGACCTCGTGATTGTCGCCCGCGCCAACTATGACGACTCCGAGGAGAAGTTGCTCCGCGCCGGGGCCACCAGAGTGATCCAGCCCTATCGGCTCAGCGGGCGACGCATGGCCGCTGTGCTGGATCGCCCCGGTGTGGCCGATTTTCTCGACGAGGTGATGCACGCCAATAGCCTTGAGCTGCTGATTGACCAGGTCGATCTCTGTCCTGGGGCCAAAATCGCCGGACAGACTCTTGGTAATGCGAACCTGCGCTCGCTGCTCGGCATCACCATTTTGGCGCTGCGCCTGCCCGACGGGCGCTTTAACACGCGCCCTGGGGCGAACACCGTGCTGGAGCCGGGGATGGCGCTGATTGCCCTCGGTACGCCCGAGCAGCTTCAGGCGCTGGCCGCGCTGGCGGGTAAGCGTGTAATGTAGAGGTGTGGAGATGGGGAGATGGGGAGATGGGGAGATGGGGAGGTGGGGAGGTGGGGCGGTGGGGAGGTGGGGAGGTGGGGAGGTGGGGAGATGGGGAGGTGGGGAGGTGGGGAGGTGGGGAGTCTCCACACCTCTCCACACCTCTCCCCACCTCCACACCGCCCCTACACCAGCGCCTTCTCGGTCTCGCGGTCGAAGATGTGCATCTTCTCCATGTCGAGGACGATTTCCAGCGCCTGGCCGGTGCGGGCCGACGTGCGCGGGTCGAGGCGACCGATGAACTCTTTGCCGCTGTTCTCGACGTAGGCGTAGACCTCGGAGCCGAGTGGCTCGGTGACGTTGACCGTGGTCGTGAGCCGGGCCGTGTCGTCTACGCCACGCGCCACAAAGTTCGCGTCGTGAACATCCTCGGGGCGGATGCCGAAGAAGACATCCTTGCCAAGCGAGCCGCCGACTTTCTCTAGCTTGGCCTGGGGCACGGGCACGACAAACGTTTTGCCGACGACCACAGCGATGCCGTCCTTCACGCGGTCGAGCTTCGCCTCGAAAAAGTTCATCGCGGGGCTGCCGATAAAGCCAGCGACGAACATGTTGGCCGGACTGTCGTAGAGGTGCTGGGGCGAGTCGAGCTGCTGAAGGATGCCGTCGCGCATCACGGCGATGCGCGTGCCCATCGTCAGCGCCTCGGTCTGGTCGTGCGTCACATAGATAAAGGTCGTCTTGAGCCGCTGGTGCAGCTTGCTGATCTCGGCGCGAGTCTGCACGCGCAGCTTGGCGTCCAGGTTCGAGAGCGGCTCGTCCATCAGGAAGACGGCGGGGTCGCGCACGATGGCCCGCCCGAGGGCCACGCGCTGGCGCTGCCCGCCAGAAAGCGCCTTGGGCTTACGGTCGAGCAGGTGCCCAATCGAGAGCATCTCGGCGGCCTCCTTCACGCGCTTGTCAATCTCTGGCTTGGGCACCTTGCGGAGCTTGAGGCCAAAGGCCATGTTGTCGTACACGCTCATGTGCGGGTAGAGCGCGTAGCTCTGGAAGACCATGGCAATATCGCGGTCTTTCGGGGGCACATCATTGACGACGCGGTCGCCAATCCAGATCGTGCCGTCGGTGATCTCCTCAAGGCCCGCCAGACAGCGCAAGGCCGTTGATTTACCGCAGCCCGATGGGCCAACCAGCACCAGAAACTCGCCGTCGTTAATCTCGATGTTGAGGTCTTTGAGCACCGTGACCTCGCCAAAGCGCTTCCAGACATGCTCGTACTTGATACCTGCCATGGGGGTGAATCCTCCTTCGGATCGCGTTGCGGCCTTCGTGACCTTCGTGCGCTTCGTGGTAAAAAAAACCTGCCCCGCATGTCCGCCGACAAATCCGAGGCTACGCGCCCGGTGGCGGGGCGGTCGATTTGCGAATAATCAACTGAAGAGGCAACCGGGTGGCGGGCGGGATTGGGCGACGCTCGACTAGGGCGATCAGGCAATGGGCCAGGGCCGCGCCCATCGCCCGCCGTGGTGCGCGCAGGGTGGTTAGCGCCGGATGCGTGTGGGCGGCCAGGGGCAAATCACCACAGCCGATCAGCGCGAGGTCGCGCCCAACCTCAAGGCCCGCGTCGCGCAGGGCGTGCATCGCGCCGAAGGCCAGGGTGTCGCTGGCGGCGAGGCACGCGGTCGGCGGCTCGGGGTGGGCCAACAACTCCTGCATCGCGGCAAATCCGTCATCCTGGCTGGTGCCAGCCTCGACGATCAGCGCCGAGTCGGCCTCGCGCCCACTTGCGGCGAGTGCGGCGACAAAGCCCTGGTAGAACGGCTCGCTGTCGGCCAAGTCGGTCGGCAGCGCGATCATCGCGATGCGCGTGTGGCCGAGGGCGCAGAGGTGGCGGGTCGCGTCGGCGGCCCCTTGGGCCAGGTCGAGGCCGACGGCAGGGCATGGCGTGCCCGCGTCGGGCGCACCGGCACCCACACAGCGGACGCCCGCTGCGACGAGGTGGGCGGCCCGCTGGTCGTCACAGCGCAGGTCGAGCAGCACCAGCCCATCAACACGCCCGGTGCGCGCCAGATCCGCGCCAAGCTCGTACTCGGGCCGGTCGCCGCTGGGCGCAAGCAGCAGATAGTAGCCGCTGGTCGCGGCGGCCTCGCTCAGACCAGCCACCAACTCGGCCAGCGCGGGATCGCCCAGGCCAGCGGGGCCGGGTGGCAGCACGAGGCCAAGCGTACGCGCACGGGTGCGGAGGCTACGCGCCGCGTGGTTCGGCTGGTAGTTCAGCGCGGCCACCGCGCTCAGCACGCGCTGGCGTGTCGCCAGCGTGACCGTGCCGGTGCCGTTGAGGACGTACGACACGGTGGCCGTTGAGACGTGTGCCCGCTCGGCTACATCTTTCATCGTCGCCATGCGGAAGCGCCTGCTTGCTGACTTAATGGATTAAGCACTTAATCGGTTAAGCGGAGTATAGCAAGCGGGATGGGCGCTGTCAAGCGGTTCGGTGTCGCCGCTCATGGCGGTTGCAACGTCGCCTTTTACCCCTCACCCCCGGCCCCTCTCCCTCAAGGGGAGAGGGGAGATTCCGCAGGAGAATGCGTTCGGCGCCCCCTCTCCCGTTCAGGGAGAGGGGGCTGGGGGGTGAGGGCTGGCGCGGCAACCGGACGTTGCAACCGCCATGGCGTCATCGCTCAGGAGTATGCTATACTCGCACACGGATTGCCTGACGAGGCCAGCGTGGGGAACGCGGGCGGGAGGATGCCGCACAGCAGACGTTACAGCGCATGGGCTCCGCAACAGCGGAGTTGACGAGGAGAAGGTTCCCCGTCTCGCGACGGGGCTAATGGGCGGGCCAGCGCCACCCAGAACATCGACCGATCAGCGGATGCCTTCCAGTCGCGGGTGCCGCCTGACGAGCGAACGGACGAAGGCCCCCCGGCGACGGGCGGGACAACCCCGGACGCAGTAGCCCACCCCTTGATTTCCCCCACACCCCAAGCTCGCAAGCTTCGCACCGCCACCGCGCGACCTGTGGTCGCTCGTCTGTGCGCTATGCTTCTTGTTGACGCCCGCCGTATGCTCGCCTCAGGTGCGGTTGCTGCTGGCTTTGTTGCGTCCAGATGGCTTAGCGCCGCACCTGATAAATTTGCGCCTTCACGCTTGGTGAAGGCTTGCGGGAGCATGGATCGCGATACATTCGATACGACGAAGGAGGAGCTACGATGTGTGGAATTGTCGGCTATATCGGGCCGCGTGCGGCGACGGAAGTGGTGATCGGTGGCCTCCAGCGCCTTGAGTACCGGGGCTATGACTCGGCGGGCGTGGCGATTTACGACCCTGAGGCGGGGCTGCAGCTACGGCGCAGCGTCGGCAAGCTGCTTAATCTTGTGCTGCGGATCGGCCAAGAGCCAGCCATCGGCACCCTGGGCATCGGCCATACCCGCTGGGCCACCCACGGCGGCGTCACCGAGGAGAACGCCCACCCGCATCGCGATGCCAGCGGCGAGATCGTGGTCATCCAGAATGGCATTGTCGAGAATTATCTTGAGCTGAAGGCCCGCTTGAGCGCGCTCGGTCACCACTTCGCCTCGCAGACCGACACCGAGGTGATCGCGCACCTCGTCGGCCACTATTACCAGCAACTCGGCAGCCTTGAGGCGGCAGTGCGCCAGACCATCGCCGAACTGCGGGGCGGCAACGCCATCGTCGCGCTGTGCAT
>CAIWXH010000752.1 GCA_903916565.1 uncultured Oscillochloris sp.
CAACGCAGCCTATAACCAGATAGCGAACGTAGCGCCTGATGCCTTCGGGCCAGGGCGTAGGGGCTGTGTAGTGCAGCCTGGCAGGATTGCCCTGCCGAACCGGAAGGTAGCGTCATAAAACGCTAGGCTTTTGGATACTATGTGTCTTAGACAAGGTTTCAGGTGCCGGGTTTCAGGTTTCAGGCCGAACGCATCAGCACAGGTTTGTACCGACTTTACCGTTGCGTGGTTCGTAGTAGCGGCTTCAGCCGCGCCAGGCACCCATCGGCGGGGCTGAAGCCCCCACTACGAACGGTAAACCTAGCACCTGACGCCTGACACCTGACACCTTGCCTCATGCCAAGGTCGCAAAAAGCGCCTCTAGGCGCAGCGCCAGCAGCTCCATCGTGGGCAGCGCGGCGCCCCGGCGCTGCGGATCTGCCGCCGTAGCCTCGGCGATGCACGCGGCCACGGCGCTCGGCACCTGCGCGCCGTTGGTCAGAACACGCAGCAGCATACCGACCGCGTAGATGTCCACCAGCGGCGACGCCGGGGCCGGTGCCGCCGCGAGGCGCTCGGGCGGCAGCCAGCCCGTCGCGCCGTAGATCGCCCGCCGCCGTGGGGCCGCCGGGGTCTCGGCGGCGCCCAGATCGATGAGTACCGCGTGCGGCCCAGGGCGGATGATCAGGTTGGCCGGGCGCACATCGTGATGCACCACCCCGCGCCCGTGCAGGTAGACCAGGGCGCGGGCCACTTGCACCGCGACAGCGACCGACCAGCGCAGCGGCGGGCACCAGCCACCCCAGCGGCGCAGCAGCCCGCTCAGCGGCGCACCTGCCTCGAAGGCCAGCCCAAGGAAGAGGCGCGCTTCGTGCCACGCGCCCACCTGCGCCAGCCCCAGGTCGGGCCGCGCCAGGGTCGCACCGAAACGACTACTGTAGAGACAAGCCAGGTGCGGATGATTCGCACCTAGCGCCGCCAAATGTCCGTGTTCGTCGAGCAGACTGTCGGTCATGGCTGGCCGCGCCACCTTGAGCGCACCGAGGTGCCAGCGGGCGGCCATCCGCTCCGTCAAGCTCCCGGCCCCCACGCAGAACTGGAGCCAGCGGCGCATGGCGGCTCGGCGGAGCCGACACTCGTCCCAGGGCCGCGCCAGATAGACCTCGCCCTGACCGCCAAAGCCCAGGCGGGTCACGAGCTCGAACGCACCGAGACGCGCCCCCGGCGGCATCATCGCCCCTCCGTCGGGGCATCCTCAAGCTCAAACATCAGCCGGAGCGTCGGGCTGAGCAACGCGACCTCGCCAAGCTCCAGTGGCGCGGGCGACTCGCCCAGGGCGCCAGTGCTGCCCGCGCCGCCCAGGTACGCGAGTTCGAGCTTGCCGCCCGCCAGGCTGACCCGGGCGTGCAGCGGCGCGATGCCCTCACCTTCCACACAAATGGCACAGCCAGGATCGCGCCCAATTGTCCAATGCCGACCCTCCAGCGCAAGCTGTTTGCGCCGCTTCCCTTCCCAGACGACCGCCCGCAGCCGCAGGCCCACCGGCGGCGTGGCCGCACGGCGGGCCGTGGTGATCGCCGCCGCCGCCCGCAGCCGCGCTGTCGGCGTGTCCGTCGGCGCAACCGTAGCGACGGGCACGCTTCGGCGCGAGCGCCGCGCCGTCACGCCAACCCCGGCGGCGCCAGCGACCAAGGTCAGCGCCGCCCCCAGCCCCAGGGCACCAGCCGAAAGCCCACGGGGCTGCGCGAAGGCCGTCACCAGCGGGGCACCGCAACCTTCCACCGCCAGCAAATGCGCGCCGGGGGCGAGATTCGCGCTGGGCAGCCGCAGGTGCAGCCTCGTCCAAGGGGCCAGCAAGCGGGTGAAGTGCGCCTCAAGCGCCCGGTTGAGCGTAGGCAGCGCCGTGATCTCGGCGCTATGGTAGGCCACATAGTCCGCGCCAAGACGTTCGGCGACATGCGCGAGCGGGCCAGGCTCGGGCGCTTCGGCGGTCGGCAGATCCGCACCCTGCCCGACAAGCAGCAGGCCAACCGGCGCGACCGGCGGGGCAGCCAGCGGCACCAGCGCGGGCGTGCCTGCGGCGAAGGCCACCAGCGCCCGTGGCCCCGGCGGCGCCGCACGCAGTTGAGCCAACCCGAGCGTCACGGCCTCCGCCAGTGCGTATGGTGGCGGCTCGCCGCCGGATGCGGGCGGCACCGGAGCAAGTTTGTCCAAGGCGGCACGGGCCGCCGCCAAATCAGCGGTCAGCGGCAGACCGAGCCGCGCCGTCTGGTCGAAGCTCACCAGCGCCACCGTGGTGCCGGGGGGCGCCAGCGCCAGCAGCGCCTCGGCGCGACCGAGCGCGTCGCGCAGGCGCGTGCCGTGGGGCGTCCCGGCTGCGCCCATCGGCGCCGAGAGATCGAGTACCAGAACGAGGGCTGGCGGGGCCACCGCTGGAGCCTCAGCATCAAGCAACTGCACCGGGGCGTGGTCAAGCGTCACGGTGAGCGCTGGTGCCTGCTCGGGGCAGGTCAGCGTGACCAGCAGTTCCGTAGGGCTAGGCTCGACCGTCAGGGCGGCGGGCGTGTCCACCTGGGCCGCCGCCACAGCGGGCAGCGTACTCAACAGCACCAGGGCGAGCCACATGAGCGGGCGAAGTGGACGCATAGCAGCCTCCTCGGCGGAATGGTTCTACCCATGTACCGCCGGGGAGGCCGATGATGGTACGGTTTGTCGTAGGGGCGCAGCATGCTGCGCCCCTACGGCACCACAAAAGCCCCGCTCCTGGTCAAGGAGCGGGGCTAGGACAAGGTTTGTGGATGCTTTACCGTTTGGGCACGCGCTTGCTGATGCGCTCGGCCTGACCCCTGACCCCTGGCCCCTTGTCGCAGGGCCAACCGACTCAGCCGCGCAGCACCTCGGCGAGGCGGCGATGCAGCGTACGGCGGCGCCAGTCAATGCGCCAGAGGACACGCTGGACGGATTGGGCATTATAGGCGAGCTGGGCGTTGCGTCGGGGGTCTTGTGGGTCAAAGAGACCCTGGCCCTCGCCATCGAAGCTGTTGGCGACGTAGACCAGTGTCTCCTCGCGCAATGCGCGGGTGACGGGGACACCACCTTCGAGCAGCAACGCGGCGAGTTCCGCCGAGGGGCCGAGCGTCTTGAGGCCACCGCGCCCAAGGATGGCGTCGAGGCGCGCACGGGCCTGACGCGGCGTGTGGCTCGTCGCCGTCAGCATCGCCCGCTGAAGGCCGACCGGCGGTGGTGGCAACAGTGGGATGTGGGCGTCAGTGTGGCGCGACGGGCTAAACTCGATCTGGGCCGCGTGGCGCAGCATCTGCGGATCGATGGGCGCGGTGACCCGTGGCAGGTGCAGCGTGGCGGTGATGAAACAGTTCGCGGGGACGACCGGCTGCTCGTCGGCGGCGAGGCCCGGCAGCACGATATGGCGCTCGCCGTGGGGGCCAACGTGGAGCATCCCGTTGAGGTAGCCCTGCAACTCCTCAACGCTCAGGCCCTTGAGCAGCAGCAGATAGACCTTCCCGGCATTCTCGGGGGCGGCGGCTTCTTGCAGGGTTTCGGCAAACTGGCTGGCCCCAAAGCGCTCGTGGATGCCCCGGTAATAGGTACTCTGGCTCCCACGACGTGTCCAGCGATCCGAGCCAATCGTGATGAACTGGCCGCTTTCGGCACCAACAACAGCGGCGGCGAAGCCGGCGGCCAGGGCCGCCTTGCCAACCCCTTCGCGCCCCGTCAGCACGACAAAGGGGTTGGTTTTGAGCGAGACATAGTAGGCGACGAGGAAATGACGTGAGAACGAGGCACCGAGCGTACCAGTAAGTTGAGAGATGAGTTGCTGCTCGCCGCTGCCGGCGAGCTGTGCGCGGTAGGAAGGCCCGACAGAGGCTGGCGCTGCGAACAGGTGCGCCAACTTTCCCTGGCCCCCTTTGGCCCTGCCACCAACGTCTTTGTTGGTGGCGTGGAAGTTGTAGGCGATCATAGAGTGTTATCCGAGGCGAATATCCGATGAGTCGCCAACGTTCAACTCGTGGCTAACCCCATCGACGTAAGCTCGATCTCCAATCAAACTGTTGGCCATGATAACCGAATGGATGAGGGCACCCGTGTTGATGATCGCATCCTTCACAATCGAATCGCGGATCACGGCATCCTCAGCCACCGAGACATAGGGGCCGATCACCGAATTCTCGATCACTGCGTTGGGCGCAATGTTCACCGGCGGGATGATGACGGAGCGGACGCCCTCAACAGAACGACTGTGTCCATGTTCCAACAAATAGCGGTTTGTGTCAAGTAGCGCCTCGATGGTGCCACAGTCGCGCCACATCGACACGGTCTCGGTGGTCAGCACCTCGCCGCGCTCAATCATCACCTGGAGCGCATCGGCCAGGTAGAACTCGCCCTTGGTCTTGATGTCATGTTCCATGATATAGGTGATGGCATCCATCAGGCGGCGCGCCTCAGGTAGATAGTAGCCGCCGACCACCGCCAGATTCGAGACCGGCTCGGTGGGCTTCTCGACCAGGCGGGTGATGCGCCCATGCTCGACCACGGCCACGCCGAAGCGGCGCGGGTCTTCCACCTCTTTACAGTAGATAACGCCCTCGGTGGGGTGGGTGTTCAGGCGCTGCTTGTCGATGCTAAAAAGACCATCGCCAAAGACGACCAGCAGCGGGCCTTCGGCGAACTCGTTGGCTAGGTAGATCGCGTCAGCCTGACCGCGCATCTCCTGCTGCACAAGGAAGCGGAGCGGAATGTGGCTATAGTGAGCGCGGACGTAATCTTCAATCTGGTTGCCCAGATATCCCGTGACAAAGATCAGTTCGTCAATACGAATGTCGAGCAGATCGTCGATGAGATGGGCGAGTACCGGCTTACCGGCGACGCTAACCAGGGGTTTTGGCTTACTGAAGGTGTGGGGGCGTAGCCGGGTGCCAAGGCCGGCGGTCAAGATCATCACGCGCATACTTAGTTCCTCGACGCACAGCCACCGCCGCAGCAGCTATTGCCGCAGCCTCCGTGGCTACGCGGGGCTGGCGCGGCCTCGGCTACCGTAGGTGTTGCACCCCGCGTGTGTGCGGCAAAGACCGACAGGCGGCGCTCCACCTGCTCGCCGCCGCAGTGTGGGCAGAACACCTCGCTGTCGTCCTGATCCATCCGCCGCAGACGATCAAACTGGCTGTTACAAGCGAGACAGCCATACTCATACATCGGCATATAGTACCTCTGAAGGGTCGCTTCTGTGATTGTGCTGCGGTACGCGCCCCAATTATACCATGATGATTTACGGCATGTGTGAGCAGAAGATCAAGCTACGCCAGCGCGTTTGCGCCCCGGTGGAACTGCTGGTAGGATGCACCGCTATGCAAGTATTAGGCCAACGAACCTACGGAATACGTGCGCTGCTGGTGGCGGTCGGCCTTGTTTTGGCGGCCCTGCTGCTGACTGGCTGCTCAGGCGGCCCGCTGCTTGGCGCGGTGACGGCCAGCGCCGCCAGTTACGCCCCGGTCGAGGCGGCGAGGCCGCTGACGATCAGCTACGCGGTGGGCCGTGACGCCAAGGTGACGATCTATGTGCGTGATGGTGCCGGCACGCGCTACAATCTGCGCCAGGCCCAGGTGCGCCCCGCCAGCGCGAGCGCCTACGCGCTGCGCTTCGACGGGACGGTGCCCACCGCTGACCCGGTGGTGCTGCGGCGGCTGCTGCCCCCTGGTGCCTACCAAGTGGTGGTGGTCGCCGAAGGTGCTGACGGTCAGCGCGTCGAGCGCAGCCTGCCGCTGACGATTACCGGCACCGCGCCGCCCATGCCCGATGTCGCCAATCTGCGGGTGACGCCCGCGACCATCTCGCCCAACGCCGATGCGATTGACGACATTGCCGAGTTCACCTATCGCCTGCCCGTCAGCGCCACGGTTGATATTAATGTCACCGCGCCCACGGGCGAGGTCATCCCCGTGGTCACTCGTGAGGAAGAAGGCCCGTTTGAGCAGCACCACGTCTGGAACGGCAAGCGCCCCAACGGCTCGCTGCTTAGCGCGGGCGTCTACACCTACACGGTGCGCGCCGCAGACCCGCTGGGCACTGTGGTGCGCCGCGAGGGCCAGCTTACCCTGGCTGGCGTTGGTCAGCCCGAGGCGCGCATCGTCGCGGCCTATATCGCGCCGCAGCGGGTGATGCTGGGCGATGTGGTCACGGTGACGCTGCGCGTCCGTAATACTGGCACGGTGCCCATTCGCACCTACGGCCCGCCTAGCGGCTACCAGTACAGCACCGACACGGTCTTCTCCTCGGTCGAGGGCGGCCAGTACACGGCCCAGGCTGGCGGCTTCTGGCGCGTCGGCGTTGATTGGGACGCCAACAGCGGCGGCGGGGCCAAGCGCTACCCCTTCCGCTGGGCGCTCTCGGCCCGCCCGCCCGCGCAGTGGGCAACCCCCGGCGTCGAGGATTTTCTGCGGCCCGGCGAGGAGGTCGAGGTCGTCGGGCGCATCCAGATCCTTCAGCGCGAGACAAAGCTGGGCTTCTACGTCGGGCTGATCCAGGACGGGGTCGGCTTCTTCCAGGATCGTACCGCCCGCACGATTGTCGAGGTTGGGTTTTAGCCAAGGTTTCAGGTGTCCGGTCTCAGGTTTCAGCCCGAGCGCAGCAGCCAGCCTACTGCCCGATGCCTGCCGTCGCCAGCATAATCAGGGTGAAGTTGTAGGTGCCGTGGACAATCGCCGCCGTGGTGGTGTTGCTGTACTTGCGTACGATGCCGCAGACCACCCCGACCACAAAGACGACCAGCAGCGCGTCCCAGCTATATTGCAGCGCGTGCAGGCTGACGAAGAAGAGGTTGGAGAGCAGAAGGCCGAGGCGCGGCTGAAGGACGCCGCGCACCGCCAGTTCTTCGCCCAGGCCAGCGACGACGCCAATCACGACCGCGCCGATGGGGTTGATGGCGAACGAGAGCAGTTGGTCGAAGGCGGCGGTATCCGTCACGGGCCAGCCCAGGCTCTGCCAGAGCCACGAGATGCCGACGCCAAGGAACTGTACGTCGCCGGCGAGCAGCAGGGCGATGGCGACGGCAATGACCACTTGGCGCACGCTGGGGCGCACCAGGCCAAGGCGACCCAGCGCCTCGCGCAGGTTACGTCTGAGGCCGAAGCCGACGGCGAAAATCGTGGCGGGGATCGTCCAGATCAGGCCATAGAGTTGGTCGCGCAACATTCCGGCCTGGTCGCGGCCCACCGTCGCCTTGGTGATCTGATCGACCATTGCCAGCAGCGGCGGCGCACCCAGCACCACCAGGGGCATCGTGCAGATCAGGCCGAGGCTCACGATGGACACCAGGGCGATTGCATGGACGAACGACTCGGCGTCAATGGGCAGGCGACGGGCGATCATGCGGCGCACGGCGGGGAGGAGCAGCAGCACCCCGATGAAGGCGCTGATCAGGATGCCGAGCAAGATCAGGCCGAGGCTTAGCCAGCCATTCGGGTCGAGCCGAGGCGGGTGCGTTGGGTCGTTCAGGGGGCCGTGGGCAAGGGCGCCAAAGCTGAGTACTAGGGCGCTCACGCTGGTGCCGCCGACCATTAGCACGAGCCATGCGCCGGTGGCGAGCCAGGCCCAGTTCGGGCGCTCGCCGCCCATATACGCCAGGATCGCCAGAATGGCGAAGGGCACGGCGGTCAGGCTGGCGCTCATAAAGCTGCCAAGCTCGCCGCCGAGGCGACCGCCCAGCGTGAAGAGCAGAACGAAGATGATGGCCCCGACACCGAAGGGTAGCAGGCTGAGTGGAGGCTGCGGCTGATCGCTCAGCCGCGTAGATGGTTCGGACATGCGGGGTGCTCCTTTGGTCGGGCAGTCCAAGCAAACTTGTTGCATCCTACCACCATCATGCGTGGCTTCGGCATGGCAGGTGCCACGATCCAGCCGGGCAGGGCTGATGCAAAGTCGCCCGCCGGGGCGCTGAAGCGCCCGGCTCTTGGTTGCGAAGCCTGCTGAAGCAGGCTCGGCAGCCCGCGCAGGTGGGCTTCGCAGGTACTAGCAGTCCTACCCAGGTTGTTGAATCCGGGGGACTAACGTCCCCGGCTCTTGTAGCTGCGAAGCCTGCCTTCGCAGGCTATCCAGGCCGCGCAGGCGGCCTTCGCAGCCCATAGCCCCTGGCTTCAGCCACCGGGCGTGGTGCCGCAAGCACTTTGCATTAGCCCTGCCCTGCCGGGAGGCTGAAGCCCCCGGCTGAATCGTGCGAAGCCTGCTGACGCAGGCTTCGTCGC
>CAIWXH010000753.1 GCA_903916565.1 uncultured Oscillochloris sp.
CAATACCAGCGTCGGTGCCCCCGCCGACTCAGCCAGCGGTGCCGCCGCCACCCCCGCCGACTCAGCCAGCGGTACCGCCGCCACCCCCGCCGACTCAGCCAGCGGTGCCGCCGCCACCCCCGCCGACTCAGCCAGCGGTGCCGCCGCCACCCGTCACGAGTCAGGTCGGACAGGCGATCAGCACTGCCGAGCGCATCGGCAATGGGCTCGATACCCTGCAAGATGCGGTCGGGCGAACACGTGCCGAGCTTGGGCGGCTTCCGCTCGATTCAGCAACGAGGAATGCGCTTGATCAACAGATGCAGCGTTACCAGGAAGCACTGAGCCGGGGCGGCGAGCTGCTCAAGCAACCGGCTAATCTGCGCGCCCAGGTTGATGAGATTCGCCAGGCGCTGCGTGCGGTCGATCAGAAGTTCGAGACGATCCACCAGATTTACGATCAATCGTGTCGTGATACGCAAGATTTGCCGCCTGGCCTGCGCGAACGAACTGGTGACCTGAAGGCTGCGATCCGGGTTATTGGTGAAGCTACCGCAGCGGTGATCAACCGGCTGCCGGGCTTCTCGCAGATCGACAGTGACGGGCTTTTTCAGATCAATGAGAGCTTTACGGCGGCGGCGGATGGCACGGAGCGCGCCGTACGCACACTGACACGGACGCAGATCGAGGCCCACGCGCTTGGTATGGATACCTTCGAGGGTGACCCAGAAAAGCTACGCGAGATCCGTGAGATTCAGGCGCAGGGACGACGGCAGCGTCAGGCGAGCGATCCACAAGGCGAAAGCACGTGGCAGTCATGGTGGCGCTGGCTTCAGGGCAAGCCCAAACCAGGCGTCGAGCAGTTTCGGTAACCCCCAGTCCGAACAAGGATGGATCACGATGAGCCAGCAACCAGCAACGGGTCGTTCCGGCGACTCGCAGCGACAACAGCTGCAACAGATCCAACAGCTGCAACAGATGATCCAACAGCTTGCTGCGATCCAAGCACCGGACGCGTACCGGACTGGCGTGCAGGAGATCATTACGGGCACCCAGCAGATCTTGGCGCAACGCCCCAGCCTCAAGCCCAGCCTGAGCAGTGCCGTCTGGATCGTGCAGGCTGAAGCCTGGATCACCCTCGCACGTGCCGCTGGCCCGAAGGCCACCATGTGGGACGATCTCGCGCAGGGCGTGCATGCGTGCGAACAGGCGGTTGCGATGGCGATCTCCGGGGGCACCAGCGGTCTTGCCTACGCACGCCTGGCGCAGGCGATGACCATCGCCATTCTGGCGTGGCACGCAACGCCAGCCCCGCATCAGCCTGCGCTGGCACCACGCGTGGGGCGGATTGCCGAACAACTCGACCAGTGGGAGGCCACGGTAGAGGCTGATCGGCAGCGTGGGCTCGACCGCTTCGCCGAAGGGTTGCTGCTGACTGCCATGGTGGACAGCGCCGTCAATGCGACCGACCGGCGCACACTGCTCATGACCGCCGCTCGTACACTTGAGCAGGCATGGGCATGGTTCTATCAGGCGCTCGATATGCCAAACGCTGAGCGCGTCGATCGCTCCTTGACCGCAGTTCGCACCGCGCTGGATTCACCCACCATGCCGACACCATTGATCCGCGCATGCCCGGTCACACCCGCGCCGGGTGAATCCCGTGAGACCGCCAGCGATCCGGCCCAAACACCGTTCGTTCCCACCTGTGCTGCCTGTGCCACCCCACTGCCCGCCCACGCGCGCTTCTGTCGCCAGTGCGGAGCGCGTGTGGGGGTCTGAGGCGCAACGGAACGAAAATGACCATAAGGGGGTTTTTGCAGGATCCCCAATAGCGTAGAATAAACGGAACCGGGTAGACACCTCCGTGCCCTAACCTTCTCAAAACCTCTTAAACGACTTGAAAATGGCATTTTGAGACATATTTTGAGACACGCCATGGCGACCGTCTCCACAAGTATAGTTGGTGAGCCAGCGCATACGCGACCATCGAGGGAGCAGAGGACCCCGCGTCGCGGGTTTCGTACGAGACGAACGCGGGAGAAGCCATTCTCTGACTACCATGTAGCGGGGTCATGCAAACACCCGCGACTCCCTGCCCGTCACAGCAGTTCGCGATCCAGCCGCTCCGCGTCAACAAGGAGTGCGCCGACGTGCGCGGCCTCGGTGATTGCGGCAGGCGTGAAGCCCGCCCGCCCGAACAGGGCGTAGGACACCGTCCATCCCTGGCCGCCATCGGGGAGGTCACGGAGTACCAGCGGCGTCTTGGTCTCAATGAGGTCGCGCACGACCTGGCGATCCAGGCGGTCGGCCCCCCACTTGCACTCGCCCAGCAGGATGTGGTGGGACTGGAAGTCTACGGCGACCACATCGGCCTGCACCTGCTTGCTCCAGTGGCTCCCGACCGTCTGCGGCACGAAGGGCAGCCCGCCAGCGTACCCCTGCTCGCGCACCCACTGGCGACACAGATCCTCAAAGGCCGTCTGCCCAATGAAGGCCCGCAGCCCCTGCTGGATGGCCGGCAGCACCCGCTCCGGCTGGTAGCTCAGGTCGCCCTGGTACGGCTGGAGGAAGCGAAAGTAGAAGCGGAAGAAGGGGTCGCTGAGGTGGTAGCGCCCCTGGCGGGCGATCCGCTGCCGCGTGGGCGCAATCGTCGCCGGCAGGCGCTTCTCGACGAGACGCAGCTCCTGGAGCTGCACCAGGTAGCTCGACAGATTCGAGGTGCTGACCATGCTGGCGTTGGCGATCTCGGTGAGCGCATGGGCACCGTTGCCGATTGCCTGGAGGATCGCCAAGTAGGTGCGCGGCTCGCGCACCTCATCGTAGAGCAGGAAGTCCACTTCGGCGATTACCAGGCTACCGGGGGCAAGCATCACGTGGCGGATGTTCTCGACCAGTGAACGGTTGGGGTCAAGCCACTGGAGGTAGGTCGGCACACCGCCAACGATGGCGTAGGCCGCGATGCGCTCCTCGGCGCTCCAGGCGGGCAGGAAGGAGCGCAGCGCGCTGTAGGGCAGCGCGCGCAGGTGCCACTGGCCGGTCAGCCGACCAAAGATGGGCGACTGGTAGGTCAGCATCAGCTCCATGGTGCGAACGTGCGAGCCGCAGATGGCGATGATAACTTGTGACTGCTGGAAGTGCTGGTCCCAGGCGTGCTGGAG
>CAIWXH010000754.1 GCA_903916565.1 uncultured Oscillochloris sp.
CCCGACACGCCCCAGGGCCACCGCGATGCGCTGCTCATCTGCCTCCTGGCCGACCTCGGCCTGCGCGTCGGCGAGCTGGCAAGCCTTGAGGTTGGTGCGGTCGATCTGGCCCACGGTACGCTCACCTTCTACCGCGAAAAAGTCCACACGCGCCAGACGCACCAGCTTAGTCGCGATACGTTGGCGGCGGCCCGAGCCTATTTCGCCGCTGATGCGCCCACCACCGGCCCACTCCTGCGCGGCTCACGCAAGAATGGCGAACTCTGGAACCTTATGTCAATCCGCGCCATTCGTGAGCGCGTCGGCCTGCTTGGTGCGCGCATCGGGGTCACCGATCTCTCGCCCCACGATCTGCGCCACACCTGGGCTACGCGGGCCGCACGCGGCAAGAGCGACCCCTTTGCGCTGCGCGACGCGGGCGGCTGGAGCAGTTTGGCGATGCCTAGTCGTTATGTCGAGTCAAATGAGGTTGCGAACGAGCGGATTGACCTAGAGGAGTAGACGCGGGGGCGCGGAAACCCGTGGGTATGGGATGCGGGGTGCGGCACATGCCCGTTTCCCTCTTTTGCAAGAATGCGCTACGATACATCCATCATTGCTCCGCTGCCTTGAAAGGAAATCGCATGAAACAGCACCTTATACTCCTCGCGGCCCTGCTTATCCTAACCGCCTGTGCGCCCAAATCTCAGCCTGCAGCCATAACCACCGCTACGGCTACCCCCGTTACCGCAAGCATGACACCGGCAGTGCCGTCCGCACCAATGCCAACGCTACCGGCTCGTGGTGCCGCAAACCCGTCTCCGACGCCCCCAGCTACGGCCACTAACGGCACATTTGCGCGCCAGTATTTGCAGGCGATTGTTGGGGAGATTGGCCGTCGTGAGCCAGGAACCAAGGAGGAAAGGCTGACGGCCCAATATATTCAGGATATGTTTAAGGCGTTTGGCTACGCCCCCACAACCCAGAAGTTCTCGGTTTACGACAAAGAGGCAGGCCAAGATTTCAATTCCTCTAATGTCATCGCGGTTAAGGCTGGTCTGTCTGACAAGGTCATCGTGGTGGGGGCGCACTACGATTCACCTTACGAGGACGGCAGCAAAGGCGCGGATGATAATGCTTCGGGTGTCGCCGTCATGCTTGAGGTGGCGAAACTCGTCAAAGCGCTAGAGACACCCTACACCATCCAGTTTATCGCCTTTGGGGCAGAGGAATTCAACCTGAACGGCTCGACCTATTTTGTGGATAATCTCGCTACAACCGAACGAAAAAACATCGTCGGCATGTTCAACCTAGATAGCCTGATTGCCAGCGATAAGAGCTACATTTACGGCAATGCTGGCCCTGGCACGATGCGCGATTGGGTGATCAAGGCTGCGGCTAGGCGCAAGATGGCCCTGGAAAGCAAAACCGCTCAGGAGATGAACAACGCCGATGGCTCCCCGTGTGAGTGCGCCGACTATGATGCGTTTGAGCGAGCGGGCATTCCATACGCCTACTTTGAGGCGACCAATTGGGATCTCTCGGCTGATGGAATGACTCAGGTTGACGTGAGGTATGGCGACCAGGGGAAGATTCGCCATACGAAATATGACACGCTTGCGTACATCGAGGCAACCTTCCCGAACCGCATTGACCAGCACCTGAATCTCTTTGTCACCTTGCTTTTTGACTTGCTCACGCAGTATTGAGTTTCAGAATGACTTGCCTTCAGCGACGGCGCTTCAAAGCCGGGGGGCTGAAGCCCCCGGCTCTTGGTTGACGAAGCCTGCCTTCGCAGGCTGGTTGAGGCCGCTTCAGCGGCCTTCGCACCCCGTAGCCCGTGGCTTCAGCCACCGGGCGGGGCTGGTGAATGGCCCTCACACATACGCTTGCAAAAACGCGACCAACAGACGCACGCCAACCCCGGTCGCCCCGTGGGTCTGGTACGCCTTCAGCGGGTGATCGACCCAGGCGGTGCCTGCGATGTCGAGATGGCACCAGGGGTAGTCGCCCACAAAGGCGGCCAGAAAGCCCGCCGCGTTGATCGCGCCGCCGTGGCGCGTACCGGCGTTCTTCAGGTCGGCAATCTCGCTCTTCATCGAGTCGCGGTATTCGTCCCACAAGGGCAACTGCCACACCCGCTCGCCCGTGGCTTCGCCAGCCTGGACGAGCCGGTCGGCCAAGGGCTGGCTGGTGCCCATCAGCCCGGTGGCGTGCGCCCCCAGGGCGACCATAATCGCCCCGGTGAGCGTCGCTAGGTCGATGATCGCCGCCGGTTCGTAGCGCTGGGCGTAAAAGAGGCCGTCGGCCAGCACGATGCGGCCCTCGGCGTCGGTGTTCAGCACCTCAATCGTTTTGCCGCTGAGCGTCGTGATGATGTCGCCGGGCCGATAGGCCGTCGCGCTCGGCATATTCTCTGCCGCGCAGACGATGCCGACGATGTGCAGCGGCAGCCCGAGCTCAGCCACGGCCTGCATGGCACCGAAGACCGCCGCCGCGCCGCCCATGTCCATCTTCATCTCGTCCATCTTGTCGGCGGGCTTGATCGAGATGCCGCCCGTGTCGAAGGTGACCCCTTTCCCCACGAGGCAGAGCGTGGGCTGACCTGCGGCCTGCGCGCCATGTTCAATCACGATAAAGCGCGGCTCGTTGGCCGAACCCTGGCCCACGGCGAGGATGCCGCCGAAGCCTTGTTCCGTAAGCTGTGGCTTTTCAAGGACGGTGACGCGCAACGCCGAGCGCTGGCCGAGTTCAAGCGCGGCCTGACCGAGCGCAGCGGGCGTGATGACATTGCCGGGGCCGTTGGCGAGGTCGCGGGCGAACGCGACGGCGCGGGCGACGGTCTGCCCCGTGGCGACCCCGCGTAGCGTCTCCGCAACATCAGCGCTGAAGATGGTCGCACCGGCGACCGTAAAGGTCTGCTCGCTGCTCAGTTCGGTTCTGTAGCGGTTGTAGCTGTAGGCACCCAACGCAAGCCCTTCGGCGAACGCCTGGGCCACGACAGCGGGCGGCAGCGCCAAACCGACCTGCGGGCTGATGGTGAAGGTGGCGACGCCCAGCTCACGCGCCCGCTGTGCGGCAATCGCCGCCACTTGGCGCAGCGCATCAGGCGTCACGGCGGCGAGCGTACCGAGACCGATCAGCAGCAGGCGCCGGGGGGCGACCGCGTTGCGCGGGTAGAGCAGTGTGGTCTGCCTGAAGCGCCCGCTGTAATCGGCGGCCTCCAGCAGCGCAGCGACCTCGGCGGGTAGCGGGGTCGCCTCGAAGGTCACGAGCACGGCCAAATCGGCTGGCGCGCGCAGAATGTCGCCGTGCTGAACTGTGATCTGCATGGATGCTCCCTCGGTGGTAATTGCAAAATCCTCTGCCGCCGCTCAACCCTCACCCCCCTGCCCCCGCTCCCTAAATGGGAGAGGGGGAGCCGAGATCACGTCCTAAGACGAACCTCCCCGCTCTCCGTGAGGGAACGGGGCTAGGGTGAGGAGCAAAGCCAGCGTTGGCCCATTCTACCCACGGTTGACGCCCCGCGCAAGGCGGGGTATAGTACGTCACTCTCGGCGCACGATACTGTCGCCCCTCGCGCATGGCCGTGCGAGGGGCTTTTGGCATACTGGCTGGCCTGCCCAGCCGATCAGAAGGAAACCCCCGTGACAATCAACTGGGATGACAAGTACGCCCGTGAGGGACTCACCTTCGACGACGTCTTGCTCATCCCCGCCCACTCGCAGGTGATTCCCGCCGCCACCGAACTCTCGACGTGGCTGACGCGCAAAATCCGTATGCACATCCCGGTCGTCAGCGCGGCGATGGACACCGTCACCGAACATCGCCTCGCCATCGCCTTGGCCCGTGAGGGCGGGGTCGGCTTTATCCACAAGAATATGACCATCGAGCAGCAGGCCGAGAGTGTGCGGAAGGTTAAGCGCTCGGAGAGCGGGATGATCACGGACCCGATCACGCTGCCCCCTGACAAGACCATCGGCGACGCCTTTGACCTGATGTCTGAGTACAAAATCTCGGGTGTGCCGATTGTCACTGCCGAGGGCGATCTAGTTGGGATTATCACCAACCGCGACCTGCGTTTCGAGAACGACCGTACGCGCCCCATCCGCGAACTGATGACGAGCAAGGGTCTGGTCACTGTGCCAGAGGGCACCACGCTCGAACAGGCCAAAGCGAAGCTGCATCAGTATCGCATCGAGAAGGTGCTTGTCGTCAATAGCCAGGGCAAGCTCACCGGCATGATGACCGTTAAGGACATCATGAAGCAGATTGAACACCCCTACGCCTGCAAGGATGAACAGGGCCGCCTGCGGGTCGGCGCCGCGATTGGCGCGGGTGGCGATTTCCTTGAGCGGGCTGCCGCGCTGGTGCGCGCTGGCGTTGATGTGCTGACCCTCGACACCGCTCACGGGCATTCGCAGGGCGTGCTTGACGCCGTCGCCCGCGTGCGCGAAACCTTCCCCGATGTGCAGTTGGTCGCGGGGAATGTCAGCACCGCCGCCGCGACTGTGGCGCTGATTGAGCGGGGCGCTGACGCGATTAAGGTCGGCCAAGGCCCTGGCTCGATCTGCACGACCCGCGTGGTCACCGGCGCGGGGATGCCCCAGGTTACGGCGATCACCGACTGCGCCCGCGCCGCCGAGCGCTTTGGCGTGCCCGTGATTGGCGACGGCGGCATCAAGTACTCCGGCGACATCACCAAGGCGCTCGCCGCCGGGGCGCACAGTGTCATGATCGGCTCGCTCTTCGCTGGCACCGAGGAGAGTCCTGGCGAGACGATTCTGTACGAGGGCCGCAGCTACAAGACCTATCGGGGCATGGGGTCGATTGGCGCGATGTCGCGGGGCAGCGGCGACCGCTATTTCCAGACCAATGTCAACGAAACCCGCAAGCTCGTCGCCGAGGGTATCGAGGGCATGGTGCCCTTCAAGGGGCCGCTGGAAGATACGGTATTCCAGCTTGTCGGTGGGCTGCGGGCGGGCATGGGCTACGCGGGCGCCAAGGACATCGAGGCGCTGCGCTGCGACTCGCGTCTGATCCGCATTACGATGGCGGGCCAGATCGAGAGCCACCCGCACGATGTGACGGTCACGAAAGAAGCCCCGAACTACGAGCGTAGGTAAAAAGGCGCCAGAGTCTTATGACAACCATCCCCGACGGTTTCGCCGCGACGATCCCCGCGATGCAGGCAGCCCACGCGCAGATCCTCGCCGCCCTGGTGCGCCATGGTGTCGTCGTAGCACCCTACCCGCAGCAACTGCCGCCTGCGAATGAGCGCGGCGTGGCCGCCGCCCGCGCCTACCCGATGCAGGGCGTTTTGAAGTACCACGGCCTCAGCGACTGGACACACCGCATCGCCTATCTGCCCAGCATCTCGCTGAATAACGACGCCGCGCACACGGTTACGCTGGTGGAGTTCGACCCGGCCCTCTCCACCGACGAGGCCACCTTGGGCGGCGCGACCGCTCACGGGCGCGAGCTTGAGCGCATTACGCAAACCCTTGACGCCGTACGCGCCCTGAGCGGCGCACGAGTCGCCGCCCGCGTCACCACGCGCAACGTGCTGAAGTCGCGGGTCGCCGGGAAGGGGCTTGGCACGAGCGCCGCCGGAGCCGCCGCGCTCGCCGCCGCCGCCGTGGGTGCGCTCTACGGGCCAGAACTGGTCGCCAACAGCCGCTTCCTGAGCTGTCTGGCGCGCCTGTTGGCTGGCTCGGGCTGCCGCGCCGCCGCTGGCGGGCTGGCGCTGTGGCTCAGCTACCCCGGCTTGGCCCACGAAGAGAGCTTCGCGGTGCGCCTCGACCGCGAAGGCCAGCTCGACGACGTGCGCCTGATCACCGTGCCGATTGACTCGCGGGTCGGCCTCAAGACTGAGCAGGCCCACCACGATGCGCCCCATTCCAGCTTCTTCAAGAGCTGGATGCTGAGCCGGGGCGACGAGATTATCGAGTGCCTGGACGCCGCCCGCCGGGGCGACTGGCGCGTGGTCGGCCAGTTCGCCGAGCTGGACAGCATGCGCCTGCACGGCGTCACCATGTCCGGCTCCCGCGAGCACAAGCTGATTGGCTGGGAGCCAGAGAACATCGCGATCTTCCGCATGTGCGACGAGTTGCGCGGGCGCGGCGTGCCAGTCTACGCCAGCACCGACACCGGGCCGACGGTCGTGCTGATCACGCACCGTGACCACGAAGAGGCGGTGATCGCTGCCGTCGCCGCGCTGGGCCTGGGGCTAGAGACGGTGCGCGGGCGCATTGGTGGCCCCGCGACCTTGATTGATATTGACCAGGCGCGGGCGGAGTTGGCAGCGCTGTAAAAAACGAAAAGACCTGACAGGTGCGGACACCTGTCAGGTCTGGGGCAGCAAAAAACACCAAAAGACCTGACAGGTGTGAACACCTGTCAGGTCTAAAAAAGTCTACGTATTGTGCAGAATATTGCAGATGTCGCCGTCCTGCACAATGTAAGTCTTGCCCTCCATTCGCACGGTGCCGAGCTTCTTGGCCTCATTCATACTGCCCGCCTTGATCAGATCGTCGTAGGCGACAATCTCGGCCCTGATGAAGCCGCGCTGAAGATCCGAGTGAATCGCGCCCGCCGCCTCAACGGCGGGCGTATTGCGCCGGATCGTCCAGGCCCGCACCTCGTCAGCACCAGCGGTCAGGAAGCTGATCAAGCCCATCAGATCATAGCTGCGCTGAATGACCAACTCGCGGGCGGGCCGACTGATGCCCAGGTCGTCCATAAAGCTGCGGGCGTCGGCATCGGCTAGCTGCGCCAGCTCCGCCTCGATCTTGCCAGCAAGGGGCACGACGGCGCTCTTCGCGTGCGGGTAGGTGAAGGTCGGCGGCGTCGCAAGCTGACTCTCGCCAATATTCAGCACCAGCAGCAGCGGCTTGGCGGTCAAAAACTGATAGCCGCGCAGACTCCGCTCCTCATCCTCGCTCAGGGTGACGGCGCGAATCGGCGTCTCAGCCTCAAGCGCCGTCTGAAGGCGCAGCAGCACCTCGCGCTCGGCGATGCGCGCATCCTTATCTTTGGCTGGCATCTTGGGAATCTCGGCGGTGAGGCGCGTCAGACGGCGCTCGATAATCGCCAAGTCGGCAAAAGCCAGTTCAAGATCCACAGTCTGAATGTCACGCACCAGATCGACCGTGCCATCAGGATGCGGCACATTCGCATCGGTAAAGGCGCGGGCGACATGCAGCAGCGCGTCAGCCGAGCCAATATAGTTGAGCAGGGCCGGGGGCAGCCCAGCGCCGTGCCGACCGCCACCACTGATGCCCGCCACATCAACATACTGCACATCGGCGTAGGTCGTCTTTTTCGGCTTGAACATTTGAGACAAAACTTCGAGGCGCGCATCAGGCACCTTGACCATCGCCAAGTTTGGCTCAAGCTGGCCCGACGAGTAGGCCGTCGTCTCGGCGGTGCCCCGAGTCAGGGCGTTAAACACCGTCGTCTTTCCGCTGTTTGCCAAACCAATGATTGCAATCTTCACGTGCCGCCTCTACTACCTGATAGCGTATTCTCCAGCCAACCGCGCCAGTATAGCGCGTGGCTAGAGAAGGTGCAACCGCCGTGCATGACCGCGCATGGCGGTTGCACCGTCGCCCGCCCGGTAGCTGAAGTCCCCGGCTAGATCGTGCGAAGCCTACCTTCGCAGGCTGATGCAGGCCGCGCAGGCGGCCTGCGTAAACGTAGCCCGTGGCTTTAGCCACCGGGCCACCGGGCAGGCGTCACGCGATGGCGGCAGTCCTAACCGAAACGCCCGCTGATATACTGCTCGGTGCGCTCGTCGCTCGGGCGCTCGAAGATCTGCCTAGTCGGCGCGTACTCGATCAGACACCCCGCCCGATCCTGCCCCATCAGGAAGAAGCCGGTGTAATCGGAGGCCCGCGCTGCCTGCTGCATGTTGTGGGTCACGATAATAATCGTGTACTCGCGCCGCAGCTCAAACAGCGTCTCCTCAATCGCCAGGGTCGCGATGGGGTCAAGGGCCGAACACGGCTCGTCCATCAGCACCACCTCGGGCTGCGGGGCAATCGCCCGGGCGATGCAGAGGCGCTGCTGCTGCCCGCCCGAAAGCCCCAGCGCCGAACGGTGCAGACGATCCTTCACCTCGTCCCACAGCGCGGCGTGGCGCAGACAGACCTCCACGCGCTCGGCGATGCGGCGGCGCTCCCAGCCCCTCACGCGCAGGCCATAGGCAACGTTGTCGAAAATTGACTTGGCAAAAGGGTTGGGGCGCTGGAAGACCATCCCGATGCGCTGGCGCAGCTCGACGGGCCGCACTTCCGGGCCATAGACATTCTGGCCCGCAAAGAGGATTGC
>CAIWXH010000755.1 GCA_903916565.1 uncultured Oscillochloris sp.
CGCAGGGGGACTAAAGTCCCCGGCTCTGTAGGTGCGAAGCCTGCCTTCGCAGGCGCGTTCAGCCCGCGCAGGCGGGCTTCGCAAAAACCTAGCCGGGGGCTTCAGCCCCCCGGCGGGGGGCCGCATCACGACGTTGCAACCGCCATGGCCCCCGACGCCCCCTCATTGCGCCCCTTGTCAGCCTACGGTATACTCTCTGGTGGCCCGCCGGGGCGTGCATCTGGTGCCGGAACCACAGGAATGACGAATGGAGCGGGTGCGCGCTCATGTGCTGATCGCGGGTCGGGTGCAGGGCGTCGGCTTTCGCGCCTACGCCCGTGACCGCGCCCGTGCGGCTGCGGTCGAGGGCTGGGTGCGTAACTTGGCCGACGGGCGGGTCGAGGCGATCTTCGAGGGCACACGCTCGGCAGTCCAGCGCCTGGCGCTGGCTTGCTACAGCGGGCCACCGAACGCCCGCGTCGAAAAGGTCGAGGTCGCGTGGGAGGAGCCGACCGGCAAAGCGGGCGGCTTCCGCATCACATGGTAAGCGGGCGGGTGCAGCGCTGGTGCGCGTGTCTACCCTGAAGAGCCAAAGGCGACCATGAAAGGATGCGCCGATGCCCCAATCTCGCTGGAAGCTCCTCACCAGCGTCGTCATTAGCCTGGTGATCCTGGTGCTCGCCTATCTCAACCGGGCCTGGATCATCGCGGCCTTCGGCCTGCTGCACGAGGCCCGTCCGGCTTGGCTGGTCGCCGCCTTTGTGCTGATCTGCCTCAGCTATCTCATCAGTTCCCAGGTCTTCAATGTCGTCCTGCGCTCGCTGGGTTTCCAGATGGGCGTGCTGCGCCTCTGGGCGACCGCGCTTGTCGCAATTATTATCAGCCAGTCGGTACCAGCGGGCGGCGTGGGCAGCTACGCCTTTCTGATCAGCAACTTCAACCGGCGCGGCGTCAGCCCCGGCGAGTCGGCCCTCATCGCCTCGCTCGAAACCCTTAGCTACGCGGTGGCGATGCTGCTGATGTTCTCGTTCAGCCTCTTCTTCCTGACCTTCCACGGGATGGTGACGGGGCGGGCCAGTTATGTTGCCGGGGTGGTGGCCGTGGCCGTCATCGCCGGGGTCGCCTTCGGCCTCACCCGCTCCGAGGCCACGCTCAAGCGCTGGCTGTCGGCGCTTCAGCGCGGCGTCGGTCGGCTGCTCGGCCACCAGTGGTCAGGCGCCTGGGCCGAAAATCTGATCGCCGAGCTGGTCGTGGGCCGTAATCTCCTGGCGAGTCGCCGTCGCGATGTGATGCTCCTGGTACTCATCCAGCTCACGGCGCTCACGGGGCACAGCGTCGCGATGCTGCTGGTGCTCCAAGCCTTTGATGTGCGCGTCAGCCTATGGGCGGTGGGGGCGGCCTTTGGGGTCGCGCTGATCACCTCAACCTTTAATGTGCTGCCGGGCGGTGGCGGCACCGTCGAGGCGGCGCTTGTCGCGGTACTCACGCAGTTGGGCGCGGGGCCAGCCGCCGTGCCCGCCGCGATCATCTTCCGCCTCTTCAACTTCTGGCTGCTCGCCCCGGTCGCGACCGCCTGCTACCACTGGCTGATGCACGAGAACGTGAAGCCCTTGGTGTCAACCCGGCGCTCTGGCGTCAGCGATTAGACGGGTTTCAGGGGTCGGGTTTCAGGGGTCAGGCCGAAGGGGGCGCGGAGGAGTTCACTTCCTCCGCGCCCCCTTTGGTTTTCGACAAGGCACATGCAGGGCTTGCTGATGTGTTCGGCCTAAAACCTGACCCCTGACCCCTGACCCCTGAAACCTTAGATCCGCTAACTAGCCGTCGCCGCCGTCGGTGCCTCGGGGTCGCGGTCACTCCGGCGAAACCACGTCTTCCACTCCTCGTGCTCCCACACCACCAGCAGTTGCGCGGCGTTGAAGATTGACGAGTAGGTGCCGCTGACGAGGCCGATGAGCATGATCAGCACGAAGCCACGGATTGTCTCGCCGCCGAAAAGCAGCAGGGCAGTGAGCGTGAAGAAGGTGGTGAGCTGGGTGTTGATCGAGCGGGGCAGGGTCTGGACGATGCTGTGGTTGATGATCCCGTCAAAGCTCTCGCCGGGGTGCCGACCAATCAGGTTCTCGCGGATGCGGTCGAAGACCACAATCGTATCGTGAACCGAAAAGCTGAGGATGGTCAGCAGGGCGGTCAGGAAGAGCGCGTCAACCTCAAAGGCTAGGTTGAACGTGCTGAGCATCGCGGCCACACCGACGACCACCAGCACATCGTGGAGCATCGCGATGATGGCGCACATGCCGTAGCGGAAGGGGTGGGGCGCTTTGCGGAAGGCCCACCAGAGGTAGAGCAGGATACAGACCGACGCGCCGATCACGGCGAAGACGGCGTTGATTGCGCTCTCGCGGCTGACGGTGGGGCCGACACTCTCCAGGCGCACAATCGAGATTGGCCCGAACTTTGCGGTGAGCGCCGTCTCGACAGCCTGACGCTCCGTTAGCAGGCTCTGCTCGTTAAGCGAACGGGTACGCACGAGGGCGTCGGCGGTTGGCTTCCCCTCGACATCAACCTGGCTCATCTGCACCAGCGGGTTGTCGAAGCTGGCGCTGCTGAAGGCCGCCGCGATCTCGGCACTGCTGATGCTGCCCGGTGCCTTATCGGTGAAGCGAATTTCCCAGAGGGCGCCGCCGCTGAAGTCAATGCTGGGGCGCAGGCCCAGGCGAAACTGGCCGGTGGTGATCAGCGGGTGGAGGAGCAGAAAGTACAGCCCCGGTAGAATCAGCACCAGGGAAAAGATGAACCACCAATAGCGGCGGCTGACAAGTCGCTCAAGCATACAAGAACTCCCGGCCCCTAGGCCGCCTCAGGGGCGCTTTCGGCGACCCTGGGCGTGCGGCGGTCGATCCCAAAGAGCCACGCCTGCTGCTCGCTGAAGAGCGGCGCGGCGAGGCGGAGGAAGGTGCGCGTGACCACCACGGCGGTGAAGAGGCTGACCACGATGCCCAGGAAGAGCGTGAGCGCGAAGCCCTGGATGATGCTAACGCCGAAGCTGTTGCCAAAGAAGTAGAGTACCAAGCTCGTGATAATCGTCGAGATGCTTGAGTCGCGAATGGCCGGCCACGACTCCTCAAAGCCTAACTCAAGCGCCGTGCGAATATCGCGCCCTTTGCGATACTCTTCGCGCAGGCGGGCGAAGATCAGCACATTGGCGTCCACCGCAAGCCCAATTGAAAGGATGAAGCCCGCGATGCCGGGCAAGGTCATGGTGATCGGGATAAAGCGGTAGATGGCGAAACTGACCAGGGTGTAGAGCGCCAGCGCGAGGGTGGCGAGGAAGCCAGGGAAGCGGTAGAACAGAATCATAAACAGCGCCACCACCGACAGGCCGACGATCCCGGCGACCACGCTGGCCTGCACCGACTCTTTGCCAAGGGTCGCGGTGACGCTGCGGCTCGTCTCGATGACCAGGGGCACGGGCAGGGCACCATACTTGAGCTGCGTGAGCAGATTGTCGCGGTCAGTCGCGCTGCTGACCTCGATCACGCCCGAGCCGTCGGTGAGCGCGGAATTGATCGTGGGGCAACTGACGACACGATTGTCGAGCACAATGCACATCGGCTTGCCGACGTTCGCGGCGGTGAAACTAGCCAGACGCTGGGCCGAGCCACCGTTGAAGGTGAACGACACCGACGGTTTGCTTCCCGTGACGCCCGTGCGCGAGAACGAGGGCTGCACTTTGCTGGTATCGAGGTCGGCACCGTCGGTGATGCTCTGGAAAATCGGGCCAAGCTGGTTAATGTCGGTGACGGCCTCAGTTGCGCTGAGGGCGGGGGTTGGGCTGCTGCTGGTACGGACAATCGTCTTATCGGGGATGTACTGGCCCTGCGAGTCGATAAACTCAAGGCGCCCCGTTCCCCGCAGCGACTCGACCGCCTGCTCGGGGTTGTCGATGCCGGGCAGTTCAACGATGATGCGGTCGTTGCCGGCGACCTGCACCAGCGTCTCGCCAGCCCCAAGCCCATCAACGCGCCGCTTGATGACGCCACGGGCGGTTTCGAGTTGGTCACGGGTGACGTTCGGCTGGGTGGTCCGCAGCAAAACCTGGATGCCACCTTGGAGATCGAGGCCGAGACGGAAGCGCACGTCACGACCGAGGAAGTTCTGGCTAGGGGCCAGATTGACCCAGAGCGCCAGGCCCAGGACCACGGCGATCAGGATAATAGAGGTGATCTCTCTGCTACGCACGGCGGTGGGGTGCTCCTATGGTTGTGCCAAGAATCGGCGCATTATAGACCGGCGGTGGTGGCCTGTCAACGCACAGGCCCGCCACCACCGTGTAGGCCGTCCTCCGGCCATTATGATTCTACTGACCAGCAGCGCGCAGGGCGGCTTCAATTGCCCCTGGCAAGGCGTTGGTTTCGATTGGTGCGCCGCCATTGACGACGAACGAAGGTGTGCCTGTGATGCCGTTTTTAATCGAGTCCTCGGCGGCGGCGGTCAGTGCGGCGCTGTGGGTGGCGGCGCTAAGGCAGGCGTCGAAGGTGCTGCGGTTGAGGCCGATTTGGCCGGCGTAGCCCGAGAAGACATTATTGACCGTGTTCAGCGTTGCCCACTGATCCTGGTTGAGGAAGAGCATGTCGTGCATCGCCCAGAACTTGTCCTGGTCGCCGGCACAGCGGGCGGCCTCGGCGGCGGGCATCGCGTGCTGATGTCCACTGAGCGGGAACTCGTGGTAGATAAACTGAATCTTGCCGGTCTCGACATAGTCGCGGGTGACGATTGGCGCGAGGCTCTTCTCATAGGAGGCGCAGGTGGGGCATTGGTAGTCGCCGTACTCGATCACCTTGACCTTCGCATCCGGGTTGCCTTTGTACCAATAGCCCTCAGCGGTGCGGCCAACGGGCGCGTTGAGCGCCGGGTTCGTGATGCCGTTCGTGGTATTGCGTGCGACGTAGGTGATCAAGAAGGCGGCACCAAGCACCACGAGGGCACCCACACCCCAGTAGAACGGCACCAAAGGGTTGCGCTTCCTGGCCGCAACTTTGCGCCCGCGCCGACTCTCAGCCTGACTCATCGGGGGTTACTCCTCTGGGTAATCGCGACTTCCGCCCGTCAAACCGGGGGTCTGTACGGCGATTCTTCGGGGCAAAAATCACAGGCATTATAGTTCCGCGCAATGGCCGAGTCAAACGCCCGACGCGGCGCGGCCCGTTCGCCCGGTGGGCCTTCCCCCGCCAAAAACGCGCCCCCGCTCTCGCCTACGCGAAAGGGGGGCCGCGCGATCCGAATGTGGCGCGGGCGCTATTTCCACCCGCCGACCACCTCGAAGATGGCCCGGTCGTGCAGGGGGTTGGGCACGGTCGTCTCGGGCTGCGCCAGCAGGTACTCGGCCATGTCGGTGAAGGGCTTGGTGCAGATCGCCTTGAACTCGTCCTCGCCCTCCATCTGGAACAGCGTTTTGCCCGCCAGACGCGAGCGCCGGATCAGGTCGTGATAGGGCACCCGCCCGATAATCTTCGTGCCGACGGTGTCAACGAACTGCTCAAGCAGACCCGTGCCGCCAAAGCCGGCGTCAACGCGGTTGGCAATCAGGCCAGCCATCCGCACCTTGTGGCGGTGGCTTTTCTGCTCAATCGCTAGGCAGAGCCGGTTGGCTGCGAAAATGCTGTCGAAGTCGTTGCAGGCGATAATCAGGCCGTAGTCGGCGTAGTTCAGGGGGGCCGAGAAGCCGCCGCAGACCACGTCGCCCAGTACGTCGAAGACGATCACATCGTACTTGTGGTACAGGCCAAACTCTTTGAGCAGCTTCACGGTTTCGCCGACGACATAGCCGCCACAGCCGCTGCCCGCTGGCGGGCCACCCGCCTCAAGCGCGTCAACGCCCGCGAAGCCCGTCACAATCACATCCTCCCGCGCCACATCCTCAATGTGGAAATCCACTTCCTGGAGGACATCAATCACGGTCGTCTGAAGCATCCCCGTGAGCGGGAAGGTGCTATCGTGCTTCGGGTCGCAGCCGATCTGAAGCACCTTGGCACCCTTCAGGGCCATGGCCGCCGAGAGGTTTGCGCTCGTGGTGCTCTTGCCGATGCCGCCTTTGCCGTAGATAGCCATAATCAAGGACATGCGAACCTCCGTAAGGAACTAAGGCTCAAGGGTGCGTTCAAATTCGCGTTGATAAACATCGGCGGTGTAGGCCAGCGCACGGTAGACATAACGCGGAATGATGCGCTGCTCGTGTTTCGGGTACTGGTCGCGCACAAAGACGAGGTTGCGGAGCAGCTTCATCTCGATCACGCTGCGGGCAAACTCAAAGCCTTTTGGCCCCTTGTTGCGCTGCATCCAGGCGACGAACTTGCGAATGGGCGCGATGGGGCGCTTGCGCGGCTTCCGTAACATGCCAATATATGCCTGCATGCCGACCCTCCGGTCGCCCGCTTCGCTCCGCTCGCCCAGTTCAAGCAAGGGCTTGATCAGATCGAAGAGCTCCTGGCCGCGCTCGTTGCGTACCAACATCCACTGCCAGCGCTGTTCGGGCGGCAGCGGCGCTCCCAGGTAGCCAATCGTAAGGTCGGCAAGACCATTCTGATAGTCGAAGCAACTCAGGCAGGCCGCTGGGAAGATGCCGCGCTCGCCGCCCAGGGCGCTCACGTCCAGATCGACGTAGTTCATCTTCTCAAGGTGGCCGTCGTCGTGGCGCATCCACACCCGGAAGTCCTGCATAAACTCGTGGTGCGCGACGGTCGCGGGCGACTTCGAGGCCACGTTCAGGAAGCGCATCAGGTCGGGGTAGCTGGTGTTATCGGTGCAGGGCAGCCCGATGACGTAAAGTTGCTCCAGGCCCAAGTCGGCCTCGATGCAGCGCAGCGCGTGAACCTGACAGCCCATGCCGATGAAGGCAAGGCGCTTGAGGCCACTGGCCTTCACTTCTGGCAGCACCTCAAGCGTAGGCGAGAGACAGGGCTTGTTGCCGGCAGTCGCCAGCACCTCGGCGGGCGTGCGGGCGAGGAAGGGCAGCGGCGCCCAGCGCGTGCCCGGTGCCGCCTTCGTGGCGATCACCCCATCAACGAGGCCGCGTTCGAGCAGCAGGGCACCCAACCGAGTGACGATGCCGCTCCACTGCGCCTCATAGTTGATCTGGCGCAACCGGGCGATGTGAATCGCCCGGTTGACCCCAAAGCGCAACTCGTCGCCATCGCTGCGGTTGCGCCCGTGGATCTTCAGCTCGATCTGCTCGTGGCGATTCTGCACAAAGACGCACGCCGCCGCCATCAGCGGGCGTAGCTCGCCCCCGCAGATGCCGCAGTCACTACACAGCTTCGGGCGTCCTTTGAAGCGCTCGGCCTGCGTCAGCAGGGTGATCTCGGCCAGTGAACGTGCCGGTGGCGCGGCGTCCACGCGCTCGGCTTTGGCTGATGAGTTCGCCATACTCAGGCCCCCAGATGCTCTTTCGCTGCCAAAAGCACGTCGCTCGTAATACTGGCGATCCCGCGCTCGCTGGCGTACTTCTCGACATTGGTGCGAACCCGCCCGCGTACAAAGAAGGGAATCTTCTTCAGCGTCACCTCGGCGTCGGCAGTCCAGCTAACCGCCTGACCGGGGGACAAGGGGACAAGGGGACCGGGGGACTGGGAGACTGGCTCGCTCTGATCCTGTCCGTTAGCCGACAGGGCGGCCACCCGCTGATCCTCTGACACTAGGGTCGCCCCGTCCCCTTGTCCCCTTGTCTCCCCATCCCCGTGTCCCGCTGCCACCGCATCCACTTCATCCAGCCCCGCATCGCCGAACATATCAATCAGGTGCTTCTCCATGCCCAGCGTGCAGGTCGTGTAGACCTCGTCGGCAATCACATCGGCACCGTCGAAGGCCAGGAAGGGGCGGTAGGCGAGCAGGTGGCTCTCGATGTGCGTCGGCGGCGCAATCACCATCACGTTCAGATCGTGCTTGCGGCCCGTGTGGCGCTCCATCTGCGTGCCGCAGACCAAGTCGGGCCGCAGTTCGCCGATGCGCTGCGCGACCTGCTGGAACTCGTCGGTGGCGATGAAATCCTCGTCCTTGACATACCCCTGAAGCTGCTCGCGCACCCAGGCCGCCTCTTTCAGCAGGTAGGTGCCAGCGCCCACCAGCGGCATGCCCAGCTCATCTACCAGGAACTTCGCCATGCCGACCGTGTGGGTTGCATCGCCGAAGACAAAGGCTTTCTTCCCCGAGAAGCTCTCCATGTCGGCGGTGCGGGCGAACCAGGGCACGTTCGAGGGGGCCGACATGCCGTCGAGCGAGAAGGCGGTAAGTGGCGGCAGCTTGACCGGCGCGGCGGGCACCGTCAGGCGCGCACCGACTTCGTTCAGCCCTGCGACCAGCGCATTCAGCCAGCGCAGGGTTGGCTGAACGCCAATCGGCGCCTCGCGCAGCGCGGGTGTGCCGAATTGCGCCTCAAGGTAATCGGCGGCGGTGTGCCCCAGCTCGCGGTACGGCGCAATCGTCAGCCACGCCGCCGAGAGCCGCCGCAGGTCGCCGACCGAGGCGCCCCACGGGGCCACGACATTCACCTGCACGCCCAGGGTTTTGAGGATGCGGCGCAGGCTGATCAGGTCGTGGCGGGCGTGAAAGCCCAGCGACGACGGGCCAAGAATGTTGACGCTTGGCTGCGCCGTGAGTGGCTGCGGCGCAGCGTAGGTTTTCACCAGCTCACTGAACAGCCCATCGGCGGCGGCAGTCTCCTGCATCCGGTAGGGGTTGGCGTCGTAGACGATCACATCGCAGCCGATGCCCGCCTCTTTGGCGGCGATCTCCAGGTTCTCTTGCAGCAGCAACGTCGAGCACGACGCAATGATCACGATCAGCTCCGGGTGCCGAGCGGCGTCAACCTGGCGCAGCGTCTCGGGCAGGCGCAGGGTGCCTCGCGAGAGGTCGGTGCCGCTTACGACGCTGGTGGTCATCGCCGGGAATTCCGGCGTGCGCTCCAGCATCGTAAAAATCGTATTGACATAATCGTCGCCCTGGGGGGCGTGGAAGACCGCGTGGACGCCGCGCATCGAATTCGTGACCCGACCGACGCCGTAATGGGCGGTGCCCTCATACATCCAATAGGCAAGGCGCATAATTGTGTCCCCGAAATAAACGTCTTGGCGTCCC
>CAIWXH010000756.1 GCA_903916565.1 uncultured Oscillochloris sp.
AGTCGAGTATTTCGATGTCATCGTCACGGACGAGTGTCACCGCTCAATCTATCACCTTTGGCGCCAGGTGCTGGAATACTTCGACGCGCATCTGGTCGGTCTGACCGCCACGCCCTCGAAGCAGACGCTCGGCTTTTTCCAGCAAAATCTCGTGATGGAGTACACCCGCCAGCGTGCCGTGCTTGACGGCGTGAATGTGGACGGCGAGGTCTACCGTATTCGCACGGCGATCACCGAGCAGGGCAGCACGGTGGAGTCTGCCACCTGGCTGACCCGACGCGACCGTAAGACTCGCGCCGAGCGCCTGGAATTGCTCGACGATGATTTCACCTATACGGCCCAACAGCTTGACCGTGAGGTGGTGGCCGAAGACCAAATTCGCACCGTAGTTCGCACCTTCCGCGACCGGCTATTTACCGAGCTCTTCCCTGGGCGCACGGAGGTGCCCAAGACGCTGATCTTCGCCAAGGATGACAGCCACGCCGAGGAGATTGTGCGCCTCGTGCGCCTGGAGTTCGGCAAGGGCAATGCGTTCTGCCAGAAGATTACCTACAAGGTGACCGGCGTGAAGCCCGAGGAGCTGATTGCCGCCTTCCGTAACAGCTACTACCCGCGCATCGCGGTGACGGTGGATATGATCGCCACCGGCACCGACATTAAGCCGCTGGAGTGCCTGATCTTCCTGCGTCTGGTTAAGTCGCCGGGGCTGTTCGAGCAGATGCTGGGGCGCGGCACGCGGGTGATTAGCCCGACCGACCTGCAGGCGGTGACGGGCGATGCTCAGCGCAAGGATCGCTTTGTGATTGTGGACTGCGTCGGCGTGGTCGATCACCCCAAGGCCGAGACGCAGACCCTGGAGCAGAAGCGTGCGGTGCCCTTCGACAAGCTGCTTCAGGCGGTTGCGCTGGGCGATACCGCTGCGGCGACCCTGGAGTCGCTGGCTGGTCGCCTCGCCCGGCTCGATAAGCGCCTGAGTGAGCAAGATCGCTATGCCATCGCGGCGGCGAGCGGCGGGCCAAGCCTGCATGCGCTTGCCGAGGGGCTGCTTGATGCCGTAGACCCTGACCGGATTGAGTCTGCTGCGCGCCAAGCTGCCGGTGACGCTGCCCCGACGGACGAACAGCGCGCCATTGCCGCCGAGCAGCTCGCCGAGATCGCAACTGCGCCGTTTCACCTCCCCGCGCTGCGGAGGACGCTGGTCGCCATGCAGCAGCGCGATGAGCAGACGGTGGACAGCGTGAGTCAAGACGTGGTGCGCGAGGCGGGCTTCAGCGTCAGCGCGACTGACAAGGCGCGGGCGACGATTGAGTCGTTCCGGGCCTATCTTGAGCAGCACAAGGACGAGATTACGGCGCTCCAATTGCTCTACAGTCAGCCCTATCAGCAGCGCCGCCCGACCTTCCAGCAGGTGCGCGAGCTGGCCGAACGGCTTCAGCAGCCGCCGTTAAGCCTGACGACCGAGGCGCTCTGGCGGGCCTATGCCCAATTGGAGCACGATAAGGTGCGCGGCGTCGGGGCTAAGCGCGTGCTCACCGACCTGGTGGCGCTCATTCGCCATGCGGTGGAGCCGGAGCGCGAATTGGCGCCCTACCCCGACCAAGTGCGCGCCCGCTACGAGCGCTGGCTGGCGCAACAGGCGGCGCAGGGGCGAGCCTTCACGCCCGTGCAGCGCTGGTGGCTCGACCGCATCGCCGAACACATCGGCGTGAACCTCGCCATTGCGCCCGAAGACCTGGACAGCGGCGCTTTCTACGACAAGGGCGGGCGCATTGGCGCACGACGAACCTTGGGGCAGGACTGGCAGAGCTTGGTGGATGAACTGAATGACGTGTTGGCGGCGTAGATTTTAGAATAGCGGCGCGGGTAGCAAGGGCGGCCACAAGGGCCGCCCCGACCCCGACAGGATTCGCTTACGTACGGGCGGGCCTTGTGCCCGCCCCCAATGCCCCTGAAAAATATTTATGCCGTACGATCCAGACCGACATCATCGCCGCTCAATTCGTTTGCGTGGCTACGACTATAGTAGTGATGGTGCTTATTTTGTAACGCTCACTCTCCAGGGGCGATCTAATCTGTTTGGTATGTGTCAGGATGGCGTTGTTACTCTGAGTTGCGCTGGAGAGATGATTGCTAACCAGTGGCAGGCGCTTCCAGAACGCTTCCTGACTGTTCGGCTCGACACCTGGGTGATTATGCCCGATCACATGCACGGTATTATTTTGATTAGGAATGCTTTGGGGCAGCCAAGGTGCTCTTTGGGGCAGATCATCGGTGCTTTCAAATCGATCACAACTGGCCGCTACATCGCGGCTGTGGTGGCAGAAGGATGGACGCCGTTTGAGGGACGCCTTTGGCAACGTGACTATTATGAGCATATCGTGCGCGATGATGAGGAGTTGGCGCGCATCCGTCGCTATATTGAGGGTAATCCAGCACGCTATGGCGAGCGGTGAGGGTCTTGTATGGTGGGAGCGAACGACCATACGTGCCGCCCCAACGCATTTGGAGTGAGCGCACGAAGTCTTTATGACGGCACAAGGAAGCTTCCAGCGCCTGTATGAAGACTTCATACAGGCGCTGGAAGACTTCATACAGGCGCATGAAGTCTTTAGGAGGGCGCATGGTTAAGAAAAAAGCACCTACAGTTGCCTACGCACGCGGCGCAACCGTAGCGCTTGTGTGCCCGGCCCCTGTCGCGTATCATGCCTAACCATCTTCCTCTACTGGAGCCTCTATGCCTAAGCGCACCCCTGATCGCGCCCCTGCCATAAGCCACGACTCGCCCGCGCTGCCTTCGGGGTGGGCCTGGACGACGATTGGGGCAATTGCCGATGTGACTCGTAGACGGTCAGATCCGCAGGCACATCCGCAACTGCCGTTTATCGGTCTTGAACACATCGAAGCGCATACCATGCGACTCCTTGGCACGGTACCAGCCATTGAGATGCGAAGTAATGCGGAGCGTTTCTCACCAGGAGATGTACTTTATGGACGCCTACGCCCGTACCTGAACAAAGTCTATCGGCCTGACTTTGAAGGTCTTTGTTCGGCGGAATTTATCGTTTTCCGAAAAACCCCAATCCTTGACAGCAAATACGTCCAATACTTTCTCAATGCTTGGGATTTTGTCTCATTTGCTACGCATTTGAATGAGGGTGATCGCCCTCGTATTGATTTTAATCAGTTCGCACTGTACCCATTCCCCCTCCCGCCTCTTGCCGAGCAGCACCGCATCGTCGCGGCCATCGAGACGCAGTTGACGCGACTGGACGCGGGGGTGGCGGCGCTAAAGGCAGCGCAGGCGCGACTGAAGCGCTACCGTGCGGCGGTGCTCAAGGCGGCGTGTGAGGGGCGGCTGGTGCCGCAGGACGCGAATGATGAGCCAGCGAACGTGCTGCTGCAGCGCATTTCAGCGAATAGGGAACAGGCAACGGGGAAGCAGGGGCGGCGCAGGATTGGCATTGGTATGAAGGGCGGGCACAAGGCCCGCCCCAACGCCCGCCCCAACGCCCGCCCCAACGCGGCGCAGTCCAGTGAAGTGCTGTATGAGCAACAAACCGTTGAGGGCGGGCCTGTCGGGGCGCCCCTTGTGGGTATGAAGGCCCGCCCCAACGCCCGCCCCAACGCGGCGCAGTCCAGTGAAGTGCTGTATGAGCAACAAACCGTTGAGGGCGGGCCTGTCGGGGCACCCCTTGTGGGTATGAAGGGCGGGCACAAGGCCCGCCCCAACGCCCACCCCAACGCGGCGCAGTCCAGTGAAGTGCTGTATGAGCAACAAACCGTTGAGGGCGGGCCTGTCGGGGCGCCCCTTGTGGGCGCCCTCAATGAACGCGATGATCTACCGGAGGTGCCGACGGGGTGGGTGTGGGCAACGATAGATTGGGTTTCAGAGTGCCTCGATAGTAGGCGTGTTCCGATCAACAAAAAAGAGCGAGAGACCCGACAAGGCACGATTCCCTACTACGGTGCAAATGGTCAAGTTGGATGGATCGATGATTACATCTTTGACGAACCACTTGTGTTGGTCGTGGAGGACGAAACGTTTACTGGTAGAGAGAAACCCTTCAGCTACAAAATCGCTGGCAAAAGTTGGGTTAACAACCATGCTCACGTTTTGAAGGCAAGGCCGGTTATAGATATTAACTACCTCAACTACTCACTGGCCTTCTACCCTTTTACGCCCCTGACCACTGGAACGACGGGGCGTAAGAAGCTCACTCAAAAAGCCCTTATGGAAGCTTCATACGCCCTCCCGCCCCTCGCGGAGCAGCGGCGCATCGTCGCCGAGGTCGAGCGGCGGCTATCGGTGGTTGCGGCGCTTGAGGCGACGGTGGCGGCGAACCTGAAGCGGGCGGCGCGGCTGCGGCAGTCCATCCTGAAGCGAGCGTTCGCGGGCAAACTGGTGCCGCAAGACCCGGCGGACGAGCCAGCGCGTGTGCTGCTGGAGCGGGTCAGGCGAGACGAGGGGACAAGGGGACAAGGGGCCAAGGAGACGAGGGGACAAGGGCGACCGAGGAAGAGCGATGGCGTTGCGGCGGTCGTTGGGGCGGGCCTTGTGCCCGCCCGCCAAGCTGCCGATGAACACGAGGCAGCGCAGTTAGGGCTGAAGGGACTAGCATAGCCCAATCAGCGCCTGCGCCACCGGCAGGCAATGACGTGAGCGAGGAGGGCGGGATGAAACTTGAGCGCATCACCAGCGATCCGGCACGCATGAATGGACAGCCGTGCGTGCGCGATCTTCGCCTGACCGTGCGGCGCGTGATTGAGATCGTGGCGGCCTATCCTGATCGCAGCGAGCTTGCACGCGAGTACCCTGAGCTAGAGTCAGAGGATATCCGGCAGGCGCTGCTCTACGCCGCCTCGTATCTGGATGATCGCATTATTGAACTGCCACCACCCTATGAAGCTGCTGCTTGACCAGGAGTTGCCCCGTTCGGCGGCGGCACTGCTACGCGCCACCGAGCTTGATGCCGACCACGTCGGCGACCGTGGCTATGCTGCTGCCAGCGATGCAGCGATCCTCGCCCTTGCCGAAGCCGAGGGGCGGGTTGTCGTCACCCTCGACGCGGACTTTCACACCCTGCTCGCCCTGGCTGGCGCGACCGCGCCCCCCGTCATTCGCATCCGCATTGAGGGGTTGCGCGCCGAAGCGCTGCTGCACCTCATTCAGACGGTGCTTGCCCAGACGAGCGCTGAGCTTACCTTGGGCGCAGTCGTCACCGTTCAAGAGGGGCGGCTGCGCCTCCGCCGACTGCCGCTGACGCCGTGACAGGATTGCCCTATGACCACCTCCGCCACCATCGTCCAACGCCTCTGGAACTACTGCAACGTCCTGCGGGACGATGGCATGTCCTACGGCGACTACGTCGAGCAACTGACCTACCTGCTCTTTCTGAAGATGGACGACGAGGGTGCCAGCCTGCTCGGCAAGCCCAGCGCCATCCCCGCCGACCAGAGCTGGCGCAGTCTCGTCGCCCGCGACGGGGCCGAGTTGGAGCGGCACTACCGTGATACGCTGCTGGCCCTCGGCCAAGGCTCCGGGCTCATCCCGGTGATCTTCCGCAAGGCCGAGAACAAGATCCGCGACCCCGCCAAGCTGCGCCGCCTGATCGACCTGATCGACGGCGAGACCTGGATCGGTCTCGACATCGACGTAAAAGGCGAGATCTACGAAGGGCTGCTGGAGAAGAACGCCCAGGACACCAAGAGCGGCGCTGGGCAATACTTCACGCCGCGCCCGCTGATTAAAGCCATCGTCGCCGTAATGCGCCCGGCCCCTGGCGAGACCCTGGCTGACCCGGCGTGCGGCACCGGCGGCTTCCTGTTGGCCGCCTTCGACCACATCCGCGCCCAGCCCCAGCCGCTTGACCGTGACCAAGAGGCGCACCTGCGGCACCAAGCGCTCACCGGCTGGGAGATTGTTGACAACACCGCCCGACTCTGCGTGATGAACCTCTACCTGCACGGCATCGGGGCGCATGGCGGCAGCTCGCCCATTCACGTCGGCGACAGCCTGGCCGCCGACCCCGGTCAGCGCTTCGACGTGGTGCTGACCAACCCGCCCTTCGGCAAGAAGAGCAGCGTCACCTTCATCAACGAGGCGGGCGAGGCGCGGCGCGAGGCGTCGGTGATCGTGCGCGACGACTTCTGGGCCTCGACCAGCAACAAACAGCTCAACTTCGTCCAGCACATCAAGACCCTGCTAAAGATCCACGGGCGCGCCGCCGTGGTCGTGCCCGACAACGTACTCTTTGAGGGCGGCGCGGGCGAGACGATCCGGCGGCGCCTGCTGAGCGAGTGCGACGTCCACACACTGCTGCGGCTACCGACGGGCATCTTCTACGCCCAGGGCGTGAAGGCGAACGTGCTCTTCTTCGACAAGAAACCGGCCAGCCCAAACCCGTGGACGCAGCAGCTCTGGATCTACGACCTGCGAACGAACCAGGAGTTCACGCTCAAGCAGAACCCGCTGGCGCGGGCCGACCTCGACGAGTTTGTGGCCTGTTACCACCCGGCCAACCGTCACGAGCGGACGGCCACCTGGTCGCCCGCGCAGCCCACGGGCCGCTGGCGGGCCTACAGCTACGAGGAACTGCTGGCGCGTGACAAGGTGAGCCTGGACCTCTTCTGGCTGCGCGACGAAAGCCTAGAGGACAGCGCGAGTCTGCCCGAGCCCGACGTACTGGCCGCCGAGATTGTGCAAGACCTGCAGGCGGCGCTGGCCCAATTCGCGGCGATTGCCGAGGACTTGACTATCCTTGATGAGGTTCAGCGATGAGCCGTGCGGACACCCTGCTCGCTCGGGCATACTGGCGAGCAACACAGGAGCTTCGTCCGCGTGAGGGGTTTCTTGAAGATGCGTTGGCGGCGGTGCTCGAGCATCGTGAGGTGTGGCCGCGCTTGGTCACACATCTCCGGTGGGAGGGCCGCGTCCCTCAGACGCCACCAGTACTCCAGACTCAAGATCATGTTGAGCAAGGTCGTACAGACATTACCCTGACCTGGCCTGGACAACTGCCATTAGTGCTTGAGCTGAAAGTTCATCAGCCGCCACACCCTAATCAGATAAACAAGTATCTGTGTACTGGCGCTCGAGTCGCTGCAGTCGCGGGCGTACCTGCCCGCATTCGGGTCGATCCCGATGCCGCCGCTCGCTACCTCGGGGTCGTGACATGGGCACGCCTGCGTGCATTCAGTTGGCCCGCAGAACCATTGGTTCTGCGGCAGTTCCACCAGCTTCTTGATAACATGGGAGTTGTTGTGCCAAACCTCACCTTGCCCGCACTGACCGGCATGGTCGCGTCTTCGCCCGCCTGGGGTGCAATGGAAAAATGGTCATTCCACACCGCCAAAGCGGTGCGGAAGATTCTACACAGGGGTGGGCTGCGTTGCGAGTTGCGAGATGGCCCCGGAAAGCGCATCAAAATCGAGTACAACTGGCAGCGCTACGGCTACCACCTGTGGGTGCCTCCCCGTCGGCGGGATGCCTTCCTCATATCCGTGGGCCTCTTTCTGGGCCGCCCACAAGATCCGCTGCTGATCGAAGGCGTGCCCGATTTGATGCTGATGATCCATACCAACCCTGATCATGCGCTTGGGCAACGGCTACACACTGATGGACGCTTTCGTGAAGCCGCGCAGGCGTGGAGCGAGCAGGGAACCGCTGCTGAGGAGCACGAGTATCTTCCACCGACGAGTACCTGGGAAATGGTTCGCGCCCGAACCAGCACGGTCGATCTGCTTCGGCAGCCGGATCAGGGCGAGGCATTCATGCAGTGGGCGGTGCGCTGCGCCGAGGAGTGGGTGACCTACGGCATGATCGCGCGGCTTGCCGAGCTGGAGCATGAAACACGCGATGGCGTAGGAACAGCACCCAGCGAAGAGGAAGATGGCGCAGGGGAACAAGATGGCGCAGAGTAGCACAATAGTACAATTCAGGTTTATCCGAAAATGCCATTGTCCGGCCATACAAACAGGGTCTCGCGCCTCAGCGACGGGGATGCAGAACTGAATGACGCGCCGCTGGGAGGCCCACCGACAGTACGAACTGACGGCCATCCGGGAGGTGCGGTGATCCGCCCGCCGTGCGGCACGGGCCGCGCGGGTGCGGGCGCTCTCCGTCCACGGGTGGAGCCGGTCGCGCCGTTGCTCCAGGGTGGTGCGCGGTTTGGCGACCTCAGAGTTCTCCACGAGGGTCTTCGTGTCGCCATGATTGGTGTCGATACCCAGCGGGATGAGGAAGTCGCGAATGATATTCTCCTGCTGCGGCCAGCGGGCGGTCAGGGTCTTGATCCATCGTAGCGCGGTGACAGATCTGAAATACGTACCCGCCAAGGCTGAGGCGTCCCAATGCATCAGCGCTCGTGAACCTTCAGTTCAGATCTGTCGGTTTGATAGCGTGGCGCGAGACCCTGGCAGGCGTCCACATCGAGGGGTGTCACGTCTTCCAGGCGCAGCGGTCGGCCCCGCGCCGTGGTGTACCAACGCTCTAACGTCGCGAGGTCGCCGCGCAGCGCCTTCAGGGTGGTCGCCGGGATGGTGCCTGCGGCCAGATGCTCAAGGAAGGCGGTGATGAGCGGGTGCATCATGCCTCCCGTGGTGCGTAGCGCGGCGGCGCAGCGGGTGTGCGGAGCCGCCGGTGGGGAGGGAGAATCTTGGCGCGTGCGGCGAAATGGATGCGGCACATGCTGACCCTCGTTCTTATCCGATAGACTATACGGCACCGCATGCCGATGTCTTCAGTCCCCCGGCTTCACGAGTCAGATGGGATCTAGAAGCCGACTACCGATTAGCCGCCTGCGCCCCGTTGTGTTCGGAGTTGGCGAGAGTGATCCAGCATCTGGCTGCTCCAGTGTCGCTGCTCGCGCATCCACACAGGATCGGCATAGCGGCTATCAAGCGACAGTGCCCGCTGATACCACGCTCGTCCTTCCTCTATGCGGCCGGCCATCCAGAGCGCCGTAGCGAAGCCTGCACTTGCGTCGGCGCTCTGCTGATACAGGGATAGCGCAGTTGTCCACATCTGTATCGCGGCGTCCCGCTCGCCCCGCTCATAGAGGCAAAAGGCTAGATTGTTATAGGGTTCGTAGTACGATGGATCGGATTGGATTGCCTCCCGAAACCAGATCTCCGCTGCTGCGTAATCCCCTCCCGTAAATAAGGCTAGCCCTGTCTGATTTTTCGTCATTGTATCCTGGTAGATCTGAGGGGATGCGCTGGTAACTACCACTGAGGTTGTGCCACGTAGCAAACTTGGCCGCTGGGTAGGTATGGTCTGTTGCATCGTGGCGGTAAGTCGACCGTGTAGATGTGTCTGCGCCTGCCAGAGCGTGAGGGCTGTCCCGACAAGTGCTGCAGTCAGGCACGCCATGCCAATAATACGTTTGCCACTCCAGAAGATCCGGGGTGCAGGCTGCGGCCATTGCACAACCAGAACCGGTATGGATGGCGGTTGACGCACCCGAAGGGCCAGAACTACAGCGCATAGGCTACTGAGTATGCCGATGATAAGCAGATCCATAGTGGTGATAGCCTCCGCTTTCGCCAGGATATAGCAGTCCTACCTAGGTTGTGAGTGCTCTGGTGGCAACTCCGAGCAGGACGGCTTCAGAACGCCGTGGAGCCATTGGAAGGATTCACGACCCTGGTGAGATTGCTATATGTGCGGCGATGTGATCTGATCGCCCTCTCTCATCAATAGAGATGCGGCCCGACAAGAGATTTGGCATCCCACCTGTAGCAAACCATCTTGGTGCCGATACACGCTTTGGCGGGGCACTTCTGATGAGCGGTGCTGCTGCGCTGTCATCTGGTCGCTCCTCGTATATTAAGTGCGTGGGGTGGGTCTGCTGCCCACCTCATCCTTGACAGTCGGACAGGTTCGCGCGATGCTGGTACCGTAAGGCCGGTCGGGACAACGATTTGTGGCTCCGTGCGACGATGATCGCTGCGAAAGACTGTCGGTTCCGGGTGCGGCGTTGACTTCTGACCCACAGGCTGTTCCGGGTCCGTGGTGACGGTTGGGGGCAGCAGCCCAGCCGTCCTTGACCCCGCGGGCGTGAGTTCTGATACGCGCGAGGCTGTTGATGCGCCGCCCATGCTCGGACCTGCCCGACCGCCAGGAAAGGAAGGATGTGTCATGACCACCCGTGCCTTTGTCGGCGTGGATGTCAGTCAGGCTGATGCCCACGTCTGCTTCCTGCTCGCCGATGGGTCGGAACCCGCACCCCGTTGGAGCATCCCCAACACCCAACCCGGGGCCGAGGCGCTCAGCCAGACTCTGGCCCAGCTGGCCCACCAGCACGCCATCACCGAGCTGCGCATCGGGATGGAGGCCACCGGCTTGCTCTGGTGGCATCTGGCCCAGCACCTGCGGGCCACCCCGCGGTTGGCCCCCTATGCACCCCAGGTCTATGCCCTCAATCCCCATCTGGTCACCACCTTTCGGGCCAACTACGGCGCGCTGCCCAAAACTGACCGCGCCGATGCCTTCTTGATCGCCGAGCGCATCCGCTTTGGGCGTCAGCTCCCGGCCCCCTTCCAACGCGACGCCCGCTACGCCCCGCTCCAGCGCCTGACCCGCTTTCGCCTGCACCTGGTGCAGAACCTGGCCCGGGAGAAGAACTACTGCCTCAGCTTTCTGTTCCTGACCTTCTCCCGCTTTGGCCAGGTCAGCCCCTTTGGCGACCCCTTCGGAGCCACCAGCAGTGCCGTGCGGGAGGCGTTCACCACCGAGGAACTGGCCCAACAGCCACTGGAAGCGCTGACCGCCTACCTCCAAGCCAAAGGGCACGGGCGCTTTGCCGACCCGACCGCCGTCGCCACGACCCTCCAGCGGGCGGCCCGCGACTCCTACCGGCTCGACCAGGTTTTGCAGGAGCCGCTGCGGGTGGTGCTGGCGACCACCCTGGCGAGCATCCGCGGGTTGCACGCCCAGCTCAAGACGCTGGATGTGACCATTGCCCGCGAACTGGCCGGTCTGCCGCAGACCCTGGACACCGTGCCGGGCCTGGGGCCGGTCTGGACCGCCGGCCTGGTCGCCGAACTGGGTGCCATCAGCCGCTTCGATGATGAGGCCGCCATCGCCCAATACGCCGGCCTGACATGGGAGACCTACCAGTCGGCCGACTATCAAGCCGAGGACACGGCGCTGACCAAGCGTGGTACCCCGTATCTGCGGTACTACCTGGTCGAAGCGGCGAACAGCGTGCGGCAGCACTGCCCGGAATACGGCCAGTACTACGCGGCGAAGGCGGTCGAGACGCCGCGCCACGCCCATAAACGGGCCCTGGTCTTGACGGCGCGCAAGCTGGTGCGTCTGATCGACGCCCTGCTGCACACCGGCGCGCGCTACCAGACCCCCGCCGAGCGTCAGGCGCGGGCGGGCACGCTGCCCCATGCCGCGCACCCGCGTCCGCCGCGCCGGTACAAGCGGGCGCGTGCGATTGCGTAACCGGCCGCCCCAGCCCGTGACGACCCGCCCGTTGCCATCCTGCTGATGGTCTGTCTGCTGCCGGATCCACCAGTTTGACCGTGCGGTCGGGTGCGTCAGGGGGAAAGGTTGCTGCACCCCCGGCCCCGGCGTGCTCTCGCACCGGGTGTCCGGGGTCAGCCCGTGGTCGGCGGTGGGCTGGCGCCCACGCGGCGTTGTGTACGCGCCGACAGTCACACGCACGCCACCCCCACCAGTGGATGGAGACGATGGCGATGACGACGTGGACGGCAACGGAAAATAGTACTGCACCACCCCCTTGCCAAACGAGCGCTCTCCGAGCAGGGTGGCGTGCGGGCGCGAGTCGGCGAGCGCGCC
>CAIWXH010000757.1 GCA_903916565.1 uncultured Oscillochloris sp.
CGAGTTGGTCGCACATATCAGCCGCAGTGTCGCGGTCAGCGACGCTGGGGCCGTCGCACCGCTGGCGACAATCCTTGACAGCGCCGTCACGACCTTGGCAACGCAGCACGATGCCGACGAGGGCGGCTTCGGCGGGGCACCAAAGTTTCCCCAGCCGATGACGCTTGAGTTCTTGCTGCGCGCACACTTGCGCGGCGACGCCCGCGCCCTGCCGATGCTCACGCTCACCCTGCACAAGCTGGCGCACGGTGGCATCTATGACCAGCTTGGCGGCGGCTTTCACCGTTACAGCGTTGATGACCACTGGCTTGTGCCGCACTTCGAGAAGATGCTCTACGACAATGCGCTGCTCGCTCGCCTCTATGTTGAAACCTACCAACTGACGGGCGACGCTTTCTATCGCCGCGTGGCCGACGAGACGCTGGGCTACCTGTTGCGCGAAATGGCGCACCCCGAGGGCGCGTTCTACAGCACCCAGGACGCCGATAGTCTGCTCTATCCCGGCGCTTTGCACGTCGAGGAGGGCGCGTTCTATGTCTGGACGCCTGACGAGATCCGCACGCACCTGGGCGAAGATGCCGCGCTCTTCAGCCAGATCTATGCGGTGACGCGGCAGGGGAATTTTGAGGGTAAGAACATCCTCAACCTGCCGCATACGCTGGCCGAGGTCGCCCACGTCACTGGTGTGCCGCTTGCACGCCTAGAGCATGTGGCGGCGCGTGGGCGCGAGCGTCTCTATGCGGTTCGCGCCAAGCGCCCTTGGCCGTTTCGTGACGAGAAGATCATTACCGCCTGGAATGCGATGGCGTTACGCGCCTTCGCGGTCGCTGGGATGGCCTTTGACGAGCCGCGCTACGTCGCGGTGGCCCAGCGCTGCGCCTGTTTCCTGCTTGCCACGCTGCGCCGCCCCGACGGGCGGCTGTTGCGCTCGTGGAAGGACGGGCGGCACGGCCCGCTCGGTTTCCTTGAAGATTACGCGCTGCTCATAGACGGCCTTGTGGCGCTCTACACTGCCGATGGCGACGCCGCGTGGCTGCACGAGGCGCTGGTGCTTGCCGATGCGCTGCTCGATCTCTTCTGGGATGACGGCATCGCTGGTTTCTACGACACGGCCCGCGACCAAGCGGCCCTGGTGCTGCGCCCCCGCGACCAGGGCGACAACGCCACGCCTTCAGGCAACTCGGTCGCCGCCGAGACGCTGTTGCGCCTGGCTGCGCTGACGGGGCGTGAACCCTATCGTCAACGCGCCGAGGCGGTGCTGGCGGGGGTTGCGCCGCAGTTGGCCCGCTTCGCCGCTGGCTTCGGGCGCATGCTCTGCGCCGCCGATCTTGCCGCCGCGCATGTGCAAGCACTCGCCATCATCGGTGAGCCTGCCGCGCCTGACACCGTCGCCTTGTTAGCGGTGGCGCAGCGCTCGTACCGGCCCCATCTCGTGCTGGCGCACATGGCTCCCGGCGACGAAACAGGGCCAGCGCTCACCCCGCTGCTGCGTGAGCGCCCGCTGCTTGATGGTCATGCCACCGCGTACGTCTGCGAAAGCTTCGTCTGTAAGCTGCCGGTGACGACGCCAGAGGCTTTGGCGGAGCAGCTAGAGCGTTAGCCGAGGGTCAGGGGGCATGCTGAGCGTCAGCGAAGCAGCTCGACCGGAACCCTTTACCGCCCCCATTGCGGTGGCTCCCGCAGCTTTCATGGGCCTGTGACCAACGACAAAGACGAAGGACGGGCACATGCCCGTCCTTCGTCATAGGGGGCGATCTTCTCGACACTGTAGATCAGCGCGTCAGTGTCGAGGTAGACAAGGCCCGAGGTTGGCAGTGCTAGGGTTTCCACGTGCCACGCTCCTGGGCCAAATTAACTGACACCTCAGTCGCCGTGGTGAACGCCCGCCCACCTGGCGACTGCGCGAGCAGATCAAGGGCCGAGAGGCTGCGCTGAAGAGCATCCGCATCGTCCAGATCGTCGGCGATACGGGCCAGTAGACGCAAGCGGTCGGTGCGCGACAACACCCGAATCTGCTGCTCGTAGAACTGGTCAATAGGTAGCATTGCACTCATGCTGCTTTCCTCTCGCGTTAGCGCACCTTGCCGCTGCTCATCTTCCCATTATAGCATTGGGGCTTTTCAGGTATTGGGGTAGCGGCGACTGACTGTAGCTCAGATGACGGACAAAGACGACGGACGGGCACATGCCCGTCCGTGGTCTAATCCCCCTACACCCGCCGCAGCACAAAGAAGTAGTACGGCCCATCGGGGCCGGGCGGCGCCTCGTAGATCCGGCGCAGCAGCGGCTCCCAGAGCAGGTTCGGCGTCAGGGGCGGGGCGAGCAGCCAGCGCCCCGTCAGCTTCTTGGTGATGAGCCCAGGCGCACCGTAGTAATGGCTGAAATCGAAAAGCTTGAGCGCGGCGGCGCTCAGATACGGGCGCACCGAGACCACCGCAAAGCCAGCCTCGGCGAAGCGGGCCGACCACGCGGCGCGGCTAAGCGTGTTGCAGTGGTACGAGATCTTGTTGAACCAGTCGCCGTAGCGTGCGCCGTCGAGGCCGACCGCGTTCAGCAGCCAGGTGCCGAGCAGGTCTTTGGGAAAGCGGTTACCGACGACTGAGGCGACGAAGAGGCCACCGGGGCGCAAGACCCGCGCCGTCTCGGCCAGCGTCTCGTCAAGTGGAATGACATGCTCCAGCACACAGTTCGAGATCGCGCCCGCGAACTGACCATCGGCGAAGGGCAAGGCCCGCCCGTTGGCGATGCTCAGCCCGGCGTAGACCTGACGGCCCAGCGCCTCGCGGGTATCGGGCAGCAGCGGGTCAATCCCATAGACCGTCTTGCCGGGCAGGACGATCTCGACAAAGGTGCCGTCGCCGCTCCCAATATCCACAATCGGCTCGGCCAGATCAGGGGCCAATTCAGCGAAGAGCCGCGCCTCGACGGCGCGCAGCATGGCCCGATGGATCGGCAGCGTCAAGAGATGGGGGCGCAGGAAGTCGCGGGTGGGCGTAGGTGTGTTCATTGGCAGATTACGCAAAGGCGCAGCATGCTACGCCGTCACAGAGCTTGGAGTTCACCAAAGAGCCGCTCATATTCAATGACCGTCCGCTCGGTCGAGAACGTCGCCGCAATCGTCTCGCGGGGGCGCTGATAGCGCGCACGCAGCTCGATCACGCGCA
>CAIWXH010000758.1 GCA_903916565.1 uncultured Oscillochloris sp.
GCTTGACCACTGGCAGGCCCGGATCGCCGCGACCGTGAGCGCCAAGCTCGGCTACCAGCGCTCCGGCGGCGACACCGTCGGGCTGCTCAGTCCGCCCGGTGAGGGCGACTGGTCGCTGTTCGCCTGCCTGAACTCGCTGCGCGACGTGGAGCCGACGGTCAACCTCATTCTTGAGGATGGCGGACTCGATGGAGGCGGCCAGCGCTGGCAGTACGAGGCCGAGGGTGCGGTGGATGCGGATGCGCCACCCGAGGACGAGGAGTAACGCATGCCACCGATGAAACACCCCCGCGTCGGCGAGGTGCGGCCCAGCCAAGTCATCTTCAGCTACGGCGTGGGCGCACTGGTGGATCTGCCGCACCTCTCGGTGCTGGTGATGGGCCTGGACGACTGGACGGTGGACGGCGGGCTGTCCCGCGTGATCGAGGAGGAGCGGCTGCTGCGGGCGGTGCGCGCCCAGCTTGGCAATCAGGTGCAGAAGCTGCTCGCCCCGCCCGCGCTGCCGCAGGGGAGCGGGCCAGTCGATCCCTTCAGCGACCTGGCGCGGGTCGGCGTGCCGGTCGCGCTCTTTCCGCGCTGGATGCTCTGCCCACGCTGCCAACAACTCGCGCCGCTCAGCACCGGCCTGTTCACCCGCAAAGAAGATCCGTACCACCCCGACCGCACGCGCTACGTGCACGCGGGCTGCGAGGCGGCAAAAAGCCCGGTGGTTGTCCCGGCGCGCTTCCTGGTCGCCTGTGACCACGGGCACCTCGACGACTTCCCGTGGGTGGAGTTTGTGCATCGTGGCCCCACCGACTGTGCCACGCAACTGCGGCTGGTCGAGTATGGCCCCAGCGGCGAGGCCCGCGACCTGGTCTTGCGCTGCGACACCTGCAAGCACACCCGCCGGCTCTCGGAGGCGTTCGGCGAGGAGGGGCGGGCGCGCATGCCGCAGTGCCGGGGGCGTCGCCCGCACCTGCGTGACTTCGACCCCCGTGGTTGTGACCAGCAGGTGCGGGCCATCCTGCTCGGGGCGTCGAACCTCTGGTTCGGCGACACCGTGATCGCCCTGGCGATCCCCACCGAGTCGGTGAAGCTGGCCCAACTGGTCGAGAGCAAATGGACAAGCCTCCAGCAGGTGCCGAGCGAGCAGTTCATCACCCTGATGCGCGGGATGACGCCCAACCCGTTCGGCGATTTCATCGGCTATCGCGACAGCGAGATTTTCCAGGCGATTGAGCAGCGCCGTGGGCAGAGCGCGCAGGGCGCGCACGACGATCCCGCCGACCTGAAGGGGCGCGAGTGGGAGCAGTTCGTCCACCCGGCCAGCCACACGCCCTCCAAAGACTTTCGCCTGCGCGAGGTGGCGGTGCCGCAGGGGTTTGCGGCGCAGCTCGCCCGCGTGGTGCTGGTCGAGCGGCTGCGCGAGGTGCGGGCACTGATCGGCTTCACGCGCATCGACGCGCCGGGCGAACTGGGCACCACCCCGCCGGGCGATGACCCACGGCGGATGCCGATCACGCGCCGCGCGCCGACCTGGGTGCCCGCCGCCGAGGTGCGCGGGGAGGGCATCTTCATCCAGTTCGACGAGGCCGCCATCCAGCGCTGGCTGAGCGACCCCGCCGCCGAGCGCCGCGCCGGACAGTTTCGCGCCTCGCACACCAGTTGGCGGCGCGTCCGGCGCATCACCCCGCCAGAGGCCGACTTCCCCGGCATGCGCTACGTCCTGCTGCACACCTTTGCTCACGTCCTGATGCGCCAACTGGTGCTGGAGTGCGGCTACAACGCGGCGAGCCTGCGCGAACGCATCTACGCCCGCAGCCCGGACGCGCATCCCGCGCCGATGGCGGGCGTCCTGATCTACACGGCGGCACCCGACAGCGAAGGCACGCTCGGCGGCCTCGTCGGGCTGGGCGAGCCAGATGAATTGCGCCGCCACCTCCAGGCCGCCATGCGCGACGCGGCGCAGTGCGCCTCAGACCCGCTGTGCGCCGAACACGCGCCCAGTCTGCGCGGCACCACCGTGCATGCGGCGGCCTGTCACGCCTGCCTGTTCGCCCCCGAGACCTCGTGCGAGCGGGGCAACCGCTACCTCGACCGCTCAGTGTTGGTGCAGACGGTCGAGCGTGAAGATCTCGCCTTCTTCAGTTGAGGCATGGACCGTTTGTGGCGGTTCCGCGCAATGCCGCAAGCCGCGAGTCGGACATGCTCACGCAAAGCCGCAAAGCCGCAAAGCCGGAAGAGATCTCGCGCAAAGCCGCAAAGCCGCAAAGCCGCAATCTACATGGTAGCGATCTTGGCGACTTGGCGGCTTTGCGCGGGCATCCGGCCCGGCTGCCCGGCTTCATACGAAATCGCCCAGGCGCGGAGGTTCCATGGACGAGCAGCGGCAGATCATCATCGACCACGCGGTGCGCCTGGCGGCAGCGTTGCCACCGGGCACGATCCACGCCCTCGTGCGGGTGATTGAGCCTGCCGCCGGGCCACAGAGCGCCGTGCGCGTGGCGGCGCTACAGGCTATCCCTCAGCCCGCACAACGCGCCAGGGCCGCTGGCTTCCTCGATGCGTGGGCGCAGCAGGCCCCCGCGATCTCCGGCGCCGCCGTGGCCCTGGCCCTCCTGAGTGCAGCGGCGGCCACGCGCAGCGCCCGCGCCGCACAGCGCCTGGAGCTGATCTGGACTGGCCCCCTGGCGACGGGCGTGGCGATGCGCCGCACC
>CAIWXH010000759.1 GCA_903916565.1 uncultured Oscillochloris sp.
CAAGCTTGGCGCGGGGATCGCCCCACCCCAAAGCCAGGCGACGGTGGCATTGGCTAGGTCAGACCAGCCCGATGACTGGACGCCCCCGCTCTGGATGTACTGCACGTAGGCCGGGTAGCCGCGCCAGATGCCCGCGAACTCCTGGAGCCAGCGCCACCCCTCGGGGAAGACGTGGGCTAACGGCAGGTCGTAGCCGATCAGGGGCGCAGTGCTATCAAAGCGGCTGGTCACCGTCTGCGTATTGTCGAGGTGGCCCGGCTGCACCAGATGGATGTCCTGGCCGGTCTCGACAACGTGTAGGTAGGGATCCCAGGGCAGCGGCCGCAGCCCATCCAGCGGGTTCGCTGACGGGTCGCTCAGCACGACCGTCAGCGTCGCCTGCTGCCCGGCGATCACGCCCTGCTGATTGGGGCGGGTGTTGGTCTGCTCCATCGTCGCTGTTGGCTGCGGCAGCGCCTCGCGGGTGCGACTGAAGATCGTGACCGTCGGGTCGCCGACGCGAAAGCCAGCGCGCTCGGCGCGCACCTGTGTGCCGAGCGGATTGGTCACGCTCAGCGTGTACCAGCCATCGCCAGTCAGCGGCAACTGGTGGCGGAACACGTGGTTGAGGAAACCCGCACCACGGGCCAGGGACTCGTAGTGGATCTCCACCGCCGCGAGGTCGCCCGAGGCCAGCGCGCCGCGCTTGATGGTGATGCGCGCCAGAAAGTCGTTGTAGTCCCAGTCCGACCAGTTGTACTTTTTGAGATCCTCGAAGGCGACGATGCTGCGGTCGGTAGTCCAGACGAGCGGGCCGTAGACCGCCGCAATGGCTTGGTCGTCCGGGTCGTCGTCGGCCACCACGCGGGCGCTGTTGTTTGCGGGAATGGGCTGAGCGCGGATGTCGCGACCTGCGGCGGTGAAGGTCGCCGGATAGCTCGCGCCAGCTTCTGCGCTGTTGATGTGCGCCGTGAAGCTGATGTTCAGGGATGCGCCGCCCGGCAGTGTGGGCAAATCCCAGGGCGCACCCGTCAGGTCGGCCAGGGGCGCACCGTCAACGTGCGCAGAACCGGCCACGAAGTTGCTGTTTGACGGCAGGATTGCGGCGAGGGTCATGCTCTCGGCGCGCCCGCTGCCCACATTGGCGATGGTGACGAGGTAGTTCACGAGGTCGCCGACATGAACCTCGGCACGGTCGGCGGCGGCGGTGATGGTCAGCGCCGGATCCATAATGTTGTTCGCCACGGGATTGCTCAGGCGTGCGGAAATGTTGGATGTGGTGTAGTTGGCCTGGTTCGGCACCGCCTCGCCGTCACGCGCCGGGCTGGCCGCAGGTAGCTGGGCGCTGACGGTCACGCTGCGTTGCTGGCCCGGCGGGATCGTGCCAAGTGGCACGCTCACGCTGCCCGCGTTGACTGTGCCCGCGCTCACGCCGGTGACGGTGAGACGAGCGCTGATCGGGTCGCTCAGGGTGACGTTGTAGAGCGTGGCGTTGATCGGCGTGGTCGGGACGGTGAGCGTGTAGCTGAGCGTGCCGCCGTGGGTGAACTCGCCATCGCTAAGTTTCACCTCTTTGCGCAGCGCCGATTCCGGGGTCGCCAGCGCAACGGTGGCCGTCGGGCCGCTGTAGGTGCGTTCGTCGGCGCGCCCGTCGTTATCAACATCGCCAGGTATTCCGGGCTGTGAGGTGTAGACCGGCACACTCGCTGCGCTACTCATCTTCAGGTCGGCGGCGATCCCGGCGTCGGCCCGTATGCTCAGCAGGACGACCCAGGCTGCGCCGTTCGGCAGCACATCGAGGCCGTAGTGTGCCGTCGTCGCCCCTGCCACACTCGTATCGCTGGTGATCGGGGCCGGGCCAGTCCAGCCCGTCGGCAGGCTGACCTGCGACGATTGGGTGGCGACGAAGCTCAGCCCGGCGGGGAGCAGTTGCTCCAGAGTAATATCGTAGGCCGGGCTGTAGCCCTGGTTCTGCACCTGGAGCCGCATAGTCAGGCTCTCGCTCGCGCCGACGACGGCCTTGTTGGCGCTGGCGCTCAGCGCCAGGTAGGGCTGGTTAATCGTCACGGTCGCCTGGGCGCGCGGGCTGCGGCGCGTGGTTTTGCTGGTATCAAGGCCATCGAAGGCCGCGCCCGTCGTCTGGTAGCCAGCGGCACTGTCGTACCAGCCAACGTAGACACTGGCGCTGGCCGAGTTGCGCACGGCGTTATTGGTGTAGTACTGCGTGGCGGGGCTGCCGGGCTTGTAGCCGGTGAACAGGGTGTCGAAGCGGATCGTGAACGTGGCAGCGGCTGTCCCCGCGCTGTTGTCAAGCGTATTGAGAAACCAACGTAGCTCGCGCTGGCCGTCGGAAAGCGGGTTCTGTAGGTGGTGCCCTGCCGTGCCGTCGAGAGTCGCGCCAGTAATTGAGGTGGTGCGCAAGTAGGCAAAGCCCTGGGGCAGACTGTTGGCCTGGATGACGGGCCAGTAGGCCACCACGCCGGTTGGGACGCTGCCGGTGATCGTCCAGGCGACCGTATCACCCGGCTTCGCGCTGGTCGGGCTGGCGCTCAACGTCAGCGTGACCCCGCGCAGATAGACGGTCGTGCTATTGGTGTTCAGGTTGCCAGTGCTGGTTGTCGCCGCCCACTGGTGACCGAGGCTATCGGCGCGGCTGTTGTAGGCCACGCTGGCGAGGTTGCTCATCTGGGCACCGGCGGCCAGACCAGCGGGCACGGTCGCGCTATAACTGAAGCTCTGGGTGGCCCCAGGTGCGAGGCTGGGCACCGTCGCCCAGGTAAGGGTGCCGCCCTGCCCGCTGGCCGGGTTGCCGCTGGTAGTCGTGTAGCTGCTTGGTGTCGGGGTGGCGCTCCCGCCGCTGGCGGAGATGAGCAGATCCTTCGGCACCGTGTCGCTGACTGCGAGGTTGTACGCCGTTGCGGCCCCGTTATTGGTCACGCTGATTGTAAAGTTCACCTGGCTTCCGCCAACAAGGTTGGTGGCCGGGTTGGCACTCTTGGTCAGGGTCAGATCCGGCGCAACATAGGCGACATCTGTGCTGCCGCGTAGGCTGTAGACCGTCG
>CAIWXH010000760.1 GCA_903916565.1 uncultured Oscillochloris sp.
CCGGACCAACTGGTCGCCGCCGATGCGGCCCGCGCCCAAGGCGCGGCGGTGAGCGCCGTCGATCTGGCCGACTTTGTGCGCGATGCGGTGCTGCTCGACGGCGGCACGGTGCATGATCGCGAGCCGACCGTGCGCGAACTGGTGCTGCCGCCGACATGGGCGTTCGGCCTCGACGACCTGCCGGGCTACGTGCCTGCCACGCGCCAGGTGCGCGTCACGACCGACCGGGATCTGACCCGTGATGGGCATGGCAACCCGGTGGGCTACCTGGGCCGGGCGCATCCCCTGGTGCGGCGGGCGCTCGACCGGGTGCGCCATCGGGCGCTGGGGGGCGACGCGCAGCACGGGCAGGATGTGCGCGTGAGCGCAGCCCGTGGCCCGGTGGCGGTGCCCACGCTGCTGTTCACCTTCGTCGGGCGGGTGCTAAGTGGTGCCGGGCGCGAGCTAGAGCGTGTGCTTGGCGTCAGGTGTCAGGGGCCAGGGGTCAGGGGTCAGGGGTCAGAAGACCCGCGACCCGCGACCCAAGACGCTCGTCCGCCGCTTGACGTGACCTATCTGCCAACCCCCGAGGCGTGGTTGGCGCTGGCTGACCCGGCGGGGGCCATTCGCACTACGGGCGTCTTTGCCGAACAGTTCGCCGACTGGTACGCGCAGGCCCAAGCGCAGGCGCACGCGCTGGCCGAGCAGATGTTCTGCACGGGCCACGCGACCGCCGCCTTTCTGGCGGAGCGCCGCAGCGCGGTGGAGGCCGAGCGGGTGCGCCAGCAGGAGTGGCTGCGCCAGCGCGCCGCCGAGCTGTGCGGGGCACCGGCGCCCGCCGCTGCGGTGCAGGTCGCGCTCTTCGACCCGGCGAACATGCCTGCGTCAATCGTAGCTTCAGCCACCTCCGGCTGGGCCGCGCTGGACGACCCCGCGCTGCGGCTGGCCGGTTTCGCCGTGGATGTCGCCCAGCCCGTCCGGCTGCGCGGCGAGGCCGACGGGGTGCTGCGGCTCTACCGCCAGCGCCTCGCCGCCCTGGATGCGCGGGCCGACCTGCGCCCGCCCGAGGTGGTGGAGCTGGGCGCGCTGATGGTGGTGCCGGTGTGAGCAGAGGTCAGGGGTAGTACGAAACGAGAGGATCGCCATGGAATTACGACCGACACCCCCAACGGGGGCACCGAGCGCTTGGCCCTGGACGCTCTACGCGCCCGGTGAGACTCTGGTCGAGTTGCCCCATGTACGCCCGCTCCTTGCAAGTTGGGACGCAAAGGCGAGCCATGCACAGCAGGAGATGCGGCAGTATCTGGATGACGTCGCCACGCACCTGAAGCCCGTGATTGGCGTGCGTACGGATCTCTTCCTGTCGCTCGATATCGACGTGCGCGCCCGGGCGCGTCTGGAGAAGCACTATGACCTTGAGAACTACCTGTACCCTTTGGTGAACCATCTCGGCCATCGCCACTTCGTGTTGGCCACGGCCAGAAAATGGGCTGCCGATGATGCTGCAGCGCCGATGCCCTACCGTGAGCGGGCGCACGCAACGCTCCGTGTGGGTATCGCTCACATCGGCGCCGCTCTGGACGATAGCTGGCAGCATGTGGCGATTCCGATGGGGCCTGGCCCGGAGCGGAAGGAGTGGAAGCAAACGCTCCGCACGCAGATCACCGCCGGCGTGAGCCGTGCGCCCGATGGCCCGCTCGCCGTCCACCTCGCCTGGCGTGCCGCACCAACGCGCAACTGGTCGGCACTTTGGAAGCCGACCGGCGACGCGCTCGGGCCGATCCTTGGCGGGCCTGACGCGAGGCCGTTCTGTCCGAACGATGACCGGATCGTTGCGCTTCATCTGCATCGCAATGATGACTCGAGGTTGGGGCACAAGCTACAGATAGGAGTGTGGTGGCACGATGCATGATGATCTCCTGACGATCTACGGCAAGCCGGTCAGCAACGATAGTGCGTATGTGCAGCGCCTGCGCTTTCACCAGAGCTGGTATCGGCGGCATCGGCTCGACCGTGCGTACGATACGGCGAAGGGCTATGGCAACTATTTGTGCGTTGCGGATGGCGACCGGGGAACGAACTTCCTCACGGAGGCCATTGCCGCCTTCGCCTTCACGCGGCTGGCGGAGCATCGCGGCGCGGTCACGCGGAGTCGGCTGCTCTGCAATATGCTCTCTAGCCAGCCGATGTGCTTCAACCTCTTTGCACCACTGGCCCTGAACCCGGATCTCGCCCGCATCCTCGTGGGTTCCCTGGTGCCGGGGCGTCCAATCGATACGGTTACGGTCGCGATTGAGGCCGCGCTGCCCGAAAATCTGCTGCAGGATCGCACCGCCTTCGATGCGCTTATCACCTACGAGTCGGCGGGCCAGCAGGGGTTTATCGGGGTTGAGACGAAGTACTCCGAGCGGTTCTCACCGCGTAGTCACCGCCACGCTGCGGCCACCTACGCGCAGTGGTTCGATGGGCATGGCTGGTGGCGCACCGAGGCCCGCGAGTCGCTCTACGCCAAGGAGATTCAGCAGCTTTGGCGCAACCATATGCTTGCCCTGGCCCTTGGGACGCGCCAAACGCACGGCAGCGGCGAACTGCTTGTCCTGTACGCCCCCGGCGACCCGCATATGGATGCTGCGCTGACGCGGTATCAGGGCTGCCTGAGCGAACACACCTCACCTCCCCGCGCCATTGCCCTCGACACGCTGATTGCTGGCTGGCGTACGCTGGCGCCCGACGCGGCGACCCGCGCATGGCTCGACGCCTTCGCGGCACGCTACCTCGCCCTGTCACCCAGCGAGGCCGAATGGCAGCGCTATCACGCGAGCACCAGGAACTGATCTCATGCCCCTCGCCCTCCTCCCTGATGTCAGTTTCAGCGGCCCGGCACTGCCGGAGCCGTTTGTGCGCTTCGAGCTTGAGGCGGCCCTCGCCAAGGCGGGCCTGCTGCCCCGCGCGGTCGGGGCCGAGGCCCACGCACTTCAGGAGGATTGGGAGCGCTATCGGCGCAAGTTGCGCGAGCTCGTCGCTGCGGGTGGGGCGCTGCGCGTGCGGAACCATGTCGTCGAGCCGCTGGTCACGCGCCTCGGCTATGCGCGCCTGGAGTCGGCGGGCGAGGTGCTGACCCGCGAGGGTCTGGAGAGCGGCGGCGACCTGCTCATCACCGCCGATGGTGCCGCCCGCCTGCGGGTCTGGTCGGTGGAGCTGGAGGTAGACCTCGATGCGCCCGCCCGACGCGGTGCCGCCTTTCGCTACAGTCACCTCAGCAGCGCCCGCCGCGTGCTGCTCGCCAGCGGCGAGCGCCTTGGCCTGATCACCAATGGCGTGCAACTGCGGCTGCTCATCTCTGACCCGGCCCGCCCCGATTCGCAGGTGCTGATTCCGATTGACCCGCTCTGGCGCCAGAGCCGCACGCTCCCCGACTCGTTTCGGCTTGTGCTGGCGCTCGCTTCGCCCGCCGGGGTGCTGGCGCTGCCCGCTCTGGTGGATCAGGCCCGTCTTCAGCAGGCCCGCGTTACCCGCGAGCTACGCGCCCAGGCCCGTCGCGCCGTCGAGGGTTTCGTCCAGGAGTTGCTTGACCACCCGGAGAATCGGGACGCCTTGGCGGCCTACGCCGACCGCGAGGCGCTGGCGCTCGCCCTTTGGCGCGAGGGTCTGGTGCTGATTTACCGGCTGCTCTTTGTGCTGAAGCTTGAGGCGAGCGATGACCCGGCCCGCGCCTTCAGCTTTGCCTCGACGAGCCTCTGGCGCAACACCTTTTCGCCGAGCGTGGCGCTGGCACCGTATGCGCGCAAGGTACTCGACACGGGGGCCGAGACGGGGCGACTGCTTGAGGGCGGTCTCCGCACGCTGTTTCGCCTCTTCGCCGAGGGCGTGCGGGTCAGCGAGCTGAAGATTGAGCCGCTGGGTGCGCTCTTCGGCGCGAGCGCGATGCCGACGCTGGACGGGATGCGCTGGGGCGAGCGGGCTGTGGCGCGGCTGCTCGACAACCTGCTTTGGACGCCAGCCAAGGGCCGCGAGGGGCGCGAGCGCGTCTATTATGGCCCGCTCGATGTCGAGGATCTGGGGCGCGTCTATGAGGCGCTGCTTGAGCTGGAGCCGGGGATCGCCGGTGAGCCGATGTGTCGCCTGCGCCGCCAGAAGCTTGAGGTGGTGCTTCCTATCGCGCAGGGGGAGAAATATCGGGCCGGGGGTGCCGTCCGCGTAGGGGCGGAGCACGCTCCGCCCTCCGCCGACACCGCCACGAGGGCGGAGCATGCTCCGCCCCTACGGGATGCCGATACCGCCGCCGATACCGGGGCCGCCGCCGACACCGCCACGAGGGCGGAGCATGCTCCGCCCCTACGGGATGTCGCCGACGCCGACGCGCCGGACGACGCCGCCGATACCGCCACGAGGGCGGAGCATGCTCCGCCCCTACGGGATGCCGATACCGACACCGACGTGCCGGACGACGCCGACGATACCGACGCCGACGATGCCCCGGCGCGGGGCAAACCTACCAAGGTCGAGTGGATCGAGGCCATCGCCCCCGGTCGCTTCTACCTGCGCGTCGGCCTGGGCCGCAAGGCCACCGGCTCGTACTATACGCCCCATAGCTTTGTGCGCTTTTTGGTGCAGGAGACGCTGGGGCCGCAGTGCGATGCGCGTAGCCCGCAGGACGATCCGCAGCCCGGTGCGCTCATTCAGTTGCGCGTGCTTGACCCGGCGATGGGCAGCGGGCACTTTCTGGTTGAGGCGTGCCGCTTTTTGGGCGCTCGGCTCTACGAGGCGTGTCGGCGCTCCGATGAGTTGGCCGCCGCTGCCGAGGCCGCCGCGCTGCTCTGCGCCGATGAGCTTGAACGCGCCACCCTGGAGTCCCGCGCCCAGGCGCTGCGCCGCCGCGTGCGCGATCTGCCTGACCCCGATGATGCGCTCGAGCGCTATTTGCCCAGTCGCGCCGCCGAGGGCGAGGGCGTCGGGGTCTCGCGGCGCATCGCCGAGGCGATCTGCCGCCGCTTGGCTGCCGTCCATTGTCTCTACGGCGTGGACAAAAACCCCTTGGCGATTGAGCTGGCGAAGCTCTCGCTGTGGATTGAGGCCCACGCCGAGGGGCTGCCGCTGACCTTTCTCGACCATCGGCTGGTGGTGGGCGATTCGCTCACCGGGCCGTTTGTGGAACATCTGTTCCGCTTCCCTGGCAGCCAGACGCCTTTCGCCGATGATCTCTTCGCCCGCGATTTGCGGGCGCGGCTGGGCGATGCGTTGGCCGCTGCCCTCGTCCACGTCGCCGACCTAGAGGCCAGCGTGGGCGTGAATTTGGCCGACCTGGAGCATAAGCGCGGCGCCCGCGCCCGCCTCGATGCGGCCCTGGCACCCTTTCGCCTGCTCGCCGCCGCCTGGGCGGGCGGGGTGATGCTCGGCAAGGGGCGCTGCGATGACGATGCGTATGTGACGCTGGCGCGTTGGGTGGCGGCTGATGTAGTCCAGTCCGCGCATGTCGGGGCCGCGCATGTCGGGGCCGCGCATGTCGGGGCCGCGCATGTCGGGGCCGCGCATGTCGGGGCCGCGCATGTCGGGGCCGCGCATGTCGGGGCCGCGCATGTCCAGTCCGCGCATGTCCAGTCCGCGCATGTCGGGGCGCCCCTTGTGGGCGCCCACAAGGGGCGCCCCGACATGCCCCTCCGCGCCATGCTGGCCCGTGGGTTGGGCTTGCGTGAGCTGCCCGCGCACGTTCAGACGTATGAAGATGCGCTGGCTTTCCTGCTGGCCCCTGACACCCACAATCTGACGCCCGCCCTCGCCTATGACCTGACGTTCCCCGAGGTGTTCTATGGAGGTGTCAGGGGCCAGGTGTCAGGTGTCAGTGAGTCCGGCGTGGGGCTGACAACTGACACCCGATACCTGACACCTGAATTGACACCTGATACCCGACACCTAACACCTACCTTGGAGCGCCACGGCTTCGATGTGGTCGTGGGCAACCCGCCGTGGGATCGTATTCGCCCATTCACGAAAGAGTTTTTTGCTACCTTCGACTTTCGCATTCTTGATGCGCCAACCCGACGAGAACGGGATCGAATTGAGCAACAACTGACAAGTGATCCAGCCGTCAAGTTGGCGCATCAAGAATACATTGATGAGTTTGATGAGCAGGGCCGAGCACATGACGCTAGATTTTCCTGGCAAAGCGTGAAGATCGGTGACGTATGGGCCGGGAGAGGCAATGCTGACGCCTATTGTCTTTTTGCAGAACAAGCTGCACTTTTACTCGGTGACACTGGCATGCTGGGCTTGGTCTTGCCCGCAGCCTTCCACGCCAACGAGGGCGCGACCGGGATACGTCGGCTCTATTTCGAGCAGATGGCGACGCGCTGTTGCTACTCGTTTGAGAACCGTAACAAGCTGTTTGAGATTCACAGCAGCTTCAAGTTTGCCCCGCTGGTCGCGGCACGGCAAGGCCCGACCACGGAGTTTCCTTGCGCGTTCTACCTGCGTGACGACGGTTGGCTTTTCGAGCATGGCGGGCGCGAACCGCTGATGTACACACTCGATTTTGTACGGCGCACTGGCGGCGAATATTTAAGCCTGCTGGAGCTACAGTCAGCACAAGATGCCGAGATAGCGCGGATTTGCTTCGCCAATGGTGAACCGTTTGGTCTTTGTTGTGAACGTCTTGGATTCACGTTTGGCACACAAGCTGATATGACTCGTGACTCTTGGCGCTTCACGCCGACCAGTCAAGTGCTTCCCGGCGGCGAAGACCCGCGTGACCCGGCGGTCGCCGCTGCGCTGCGTGAGCAGGGCTACCTTTCACTCCACGAAGGTAAGACGTTTCATCAATACACAGACCATTGGGAAGAGCGCCCTCGATACATCGTAGCCTACAAAGATCTGCAAGATAACGAAGGTTGGTGCCTTGAAGCAGCGTACTATCGACTAACTTTTCGAGGCATTGCTAGTGCCACGAATGAGCGAACTGCCATCTTTTCACTCTTACCACCAGGGAGTATCTATGGCAACAAAGCACCATGCGAACGAAAATTTAACCGTTCAGATACAGCAACGCTCCTCGTAGGATCTATTGCGAATAGCTTTTGCTTCGACTTCCTACTTCGTCAGCGCGTTCAGGCAACTGTAAATCACTTCTTGCTGAATGCAACCCCTGTCCCCTCGTCCCTCCTGCCCCCTGACACCCGACCCCTGACCCCTGACCTGACCCCTGACACCCGACCCCTAAAACCTGACCTGACCCCTGAC
>CAIWXH010000761.1 GCA_903916565.1 uncultured Oscillochloris sp.
CAATACCACCGTTGGCCGCCCCTGGAACCAAGACCTGCGTGGCCGCCTTCAATGGATCGTCTCGGCAGCCGACACCCACGTCGTCTCCCGCATCACCTTTCGCCAGCGTGCGAATACGCGGTACGTGACTAACGTGCTCGTATGTCCCACCCCGCCAGACCCAACAACCCGTAGCGCCTGATGAGCGACACCACAAGCTACCGCACGTCAGGGCTGCTGCATGGTCATGATGAGATGCCAGTCTTCGGGGAATCCGACGGGCCGCAGATAGAGCGGGCCGTCAGTAGCCGCCACTTCAATCCGAATGTGCTCGGTGCGAATAGCCGCAAGCGCATCCCGCACAAAGATGCTATTGAGTCGGTAGGCGCGCGCTTGGCCCTCGACTGGCCCTTCGCAGATGGCGCGTACCGAGTCACCGTCGGTCGCGGTTGCATTGAGCACCACGCGACCAGCGGCCAGCGGTGACTCTGGCACGAGTTCGAGCGTGATACACCCCTGATTCGCGAGATACCCCAGGCACGAGACGATCTGGATCGCCTCGCGCAGTGCCTGTGTTGCGACTTCTGCGTAGGCGTCTGGTACGCCGGGGACAAAGCGGGAAAGGTCAGGGTACTCCCCCTCAACCGTGTCACACGTGTACGTAGCGCATGATGTGGCGACCATCAGGGTGTTACCCGATGGAGAAATCTGGATGGTTGCCGCTTCGTATGTGCCGTTGAGGATGCGAGACAACGCATACAGGTCGTTTCTTGCGATAGTCAGATCGTGTGCCTGCGGCGCAGGTTCGTAGAGCAGAATCGCTGTGTGCGCGAGGCGCGATCCATCGGCGGCGCTGAGCGACGCCTGCGCGTCGTGAACCTGGAGGCGGGCGCCGTTCAGCACGGGGCGACGGTCATTCGTCCCGGTCGCGTACCGTACCTGCTCAATCGCGTCGTGCAGCACCTGCGCGGCACAGCGCCCCACGGTGCACCACCCCGCTGCTGACGGCAGCGTGGGGCGATCATGGGCAGCCGTGCCCTGCATCGTGATGACCAGGCCCGGACTGGTGATCTGGAGTTCTCGTCCCGGTGGATCAACCTCCAGACGAATCACGGTTGCGGGAAGCGGTGCGATCAGCGTGGCAAGATCGCTGAGCGACAGCAGAATCCCTCCGGCCCTGGCGACCCGACCGATGCTGCGGAGTGCGAGGAATCGCACTTCACCATCCATCGTCAGGGTAATCGCGTTCCCCGCACCGTACAGGTGAACGATGCCAAGGGAACCACGGGAGCCAAACTCCTCCGTCGCCCGCTGCACGCGCTCAAGCGCGTTGCGGAGGTGCTCCGTGTGAACCTGCATGTCCATACTGCTGCTCCCTTATCGCACGAGAACCAGGTCGCGATCTTCCTCCACGCGCTGCGGTGGAACGGCCCGTCAGCCCCGCTACGCACCTCACCCCGGCAGCAGCCGCAGGTGTTCGCCGTCGATCATGCACTGGAAATAGGTGACGACGGTCAGCGCCATGCTGTGGTCGCGCAGCAGGACGCCCAGTTCGATGTTGCGCTCGCTCGCCGCCTCGGTCAGGTTGGCCGAGGTGATGAAGAGCGCCTCGTCATCTACGACGACGGCTTTGGCGTGCAACACGGCCTTGCCGGACTCGCCGCTCTCCAGGGCGCGTGGGTCGTAGTAGACCCGTGGCCGCCGCTGGCCCGGCCATGCCCGCTGCCAGAAGGTGTGCGCGAACGCGCTGACCAGATGCTCGCTCTTCGTGGTGTCGCCCCACCGGCGCTGAATGTTCAGCAGCAGGTTGACCGTTAGCTCGGAGCGCTGTCCCATGCGCTGCGCCAGGGTATCGAAGACCTTTGGCCCGTTATGGTAGACGAAGCTGCTCAGCCAGATGCTGCGCTCCGCCGCGCCAAACAGTTCGTCGAAGACCTGGCGCGTGTCGCGTGCGGCGATGCCCGGCACCTGCAGGCCCGAGAGCACCAGGTCTGGGGTGCGCTGCCGTTCCGTAACACGGGCCAGCGCCCGCAGCGCCGCCGCCGCCCCGCGTGCGCTCATGCCAAGTGCGTGCAGGTCGTGGAGCGCGCCGGCCAGCGCATCCGCATTGTCGAGGCGCCCGAGCGCGGCACGCAGCCCCATCGCGCTCGTCGTTAGGTCGAAGTAGCCGCTCTCCAGCACCGCAATCAGCGCGGCGCGGGTATGGGGCGGTAGATCGAGCAGCAGGTCGTTCACAGGGCGTTCGTGAAGAACGCGGCGGCATCCAGGCCCAGCACCGGGACGACCAGCGCCCGATCCAGGTAGTCGTTCCGCATCTCGCACGACGACTCGCCGATCAGCGTGCAGCCGTGGCAGGCGGCGCCGAGCAGCCAGCGCCCCTCCAGCGGATCTTCCGCCGTGTGCTGCGCGCAGATCGGGTCATTCGAGCAGAGCATGGCCGTGCGAAGCGCGTGGTCGAGGTGGTCTTCGATGGCCCGCGCCTGTTGCACCAGCCCGCCGAGCGTGCCACCCGAGTCGGGGCTGCCGGTGTAGAGCAGGATGCCGTAGCGCTGGCCCGCTGCGTCGGCGTAGATGCGCTCGCGGATGGCGCTCATCGGGTAGCCGCAGCGCAGCGCCAGCGACTGAAGCAGCATGTGCGAAAGGGTGTGCAGCAGGATGTACGGGCCACCGGGGAAGGGTCGTTGCGCCTTGCGCTTCGCCTGCCACTGGTCGTGGCCCGCACGCAGGGCGTCGATGCGCTGCTGCACCGCCGGTTCCGCCAGCCATGCGTGGATGGCATCCGCACGGAGCTGCACGAAGATGCCCTCGCCCCGATTCTCGACCGCCGGGAACCAGCTTGGCTCGCACGCAAGCGGGGCACGCTCCACGTCCTGCTCGTACTCGCCGTTAATGTCGGCGGCGATGGCCTCGAAGCGCGTGAAGCCGACCAGGGCCATCACTTCGCGCAGGCGGTGGAGTTGATAGACCGCCGCAATGCCCGTGCTGACCGCGCTGTGCCGCCAAACCGCCTCGGGCAGCCGCCGGGCGTGGAAGTCCTCGTTGAGCGGCACGTCGTCGCCGTAGCCCTCCGGCGCGGCCAGGATCGCGTCGAGTTCGACATGCTTGAGCGGCTGCTCTGCCGGGAGTACCCCGCTCTTTTTGCGGGCAATCGTCGCAAGGATGTCCGTATCCGGGAAGAGCGCGAGTTGCGCCGCGATGAGCGGCTTCTTCTTGAAGACCTTTAGATCACCCGCATCATCAACGGCACTCAGATCGTCCCACAGCGTTTCCACCACGCGCTCAACCCCACGGTCGTGTTCCGGCAGCGAGAGGACGGTCAGCACCTGTGGGAAGTAGGCGTTGGAGGCGGTGCGAATCAGCAGGCGGGCGTACTCGCCGCACGCTTCGCCGCTGTTGGGGCCGAGCCAGGGCCGCCGCCCTTTGCAGAGGCCCAGCAGTTTCAGCGTACGATCCGATGCCTCGATCATGCTGCGCTGTTTGCCACATTCGCAGCGCACCACGAGGTCGCCTAAGTCGCCGCTGGTGCCACGCTCATCGAGCCAGATCTGCCGCCGACACTCCAGCGGGCCGTGCAGAAAAAAGCGCCAGTTGAGGTCATCAACATGGCCGTGGGAGCAGGCGGCCACGAAGCGGGTGGCGACC